>CAZVOQ010000205.1:0-3133 GCA_964628475.1 uncultured Oscillospiraceae bacterium
CAGGAAAATACGTTCCAGGTATGATGGGAACATTATTCTCATTTGTTGATAAAATGATTTCTTCGTTAGCGACATCAATCGTTGCGCTATCAGTGGCATCTATTGGTTTCGTTGAAGCACTACCAGATACTAACACAGCATACTCAACAGAACTACACTATATTTCAGTAGCTTTATTCATTGGATTGCCAGTGTTAGGTTGGATTGCTTCATTAATCGCTATGAAGTTCTACCCACTAACTAAAGCTAGAATGAATGAAATTCAAGTTGAAATTGATAGAATCAAAAGAGAAGCATAAGATTAAATTTTGCGCTTAATTAAATAAAACTTACAATATAGTAGGCTCTGCTTTTAGCTTTGCCTACTATATTTTTAAAAATAGAAAATAATCACTTGTATATAATAAAATGAGGTGAAGCAGTGGATATTAGAATAATAAAAACAAAAAAAGCAATAAAAGATGCCTTTTATACACTCTTAGAAAAAAAGCCTATTGAAAAAATAACAGTGACTGAGCTTACAAATCTTGCACAAATAGGCAGGATGACTTTTTATTTGCATTATGCTGATATATATGCGTTAAATGAAGATATAGAAAATGAAATACTAGATGGAATTTCAAGGATATTTACAAGGCAGGCTGATGAAGGCGTGAAGATATCGCTACAAAGAAGAATATCTCAAACGCTAGATTATGTTTGCAGTAATCAAAAAGAATTTTATATGGGCTTTTTTAATAGGAATTCTGCAGAAAAGTTAGTTGCTAATTCGGCAAAATTATTTTTAGAAGAATTTTATCCAGAGAAAAAAACATATTATGGAAATGTTGAAGTTAATTTTGTTGCACATGGAATTGTTGGAGTTATTAGTGAATGGGTAAAATCTGGAAGTGAAAACAGAGAAGAATTTGAAAAAACTTTGCTTCATATAGTTTCAAGATTTATATCTTAAATAAATGACAATCAATAAATTAAAGCTAAAAAAGTGTAATATATAGCAATATATTACATTGTTTTTATCACAAATTTAACTAAAGTATATCTTATAATAATCATAAGTTAAGTATAGAATATACTAAAAATATTAAATTAAAAAATTGCAAAACAGCTTTATACTTTAAATTAGGTGTAAAGAAATAGAAAGGAACGGTAATTAAAATGAGAAAGATTGAATCTCTTAATCAAAATTGGCAGTTTTCAAAAGATGGAATTTCTTTTGAAAATGTAAATGTGCCACACACTTGGAATAATTTAGATGGTCAAGATGGTGGAGCCGATTATTATCGAGCAAAATGCTACTATAAAAAAACAATCAATCTTAAAAAGACGGATGGAGTGGTTTATTTAGAATTTGAAGGGGTAAACCATATAGCTACTGTTAAATTAAATGGAACTCTTTTAGGTGAGCATAAAGGCGGATTTTCAACATTCCGTTTTGATGTAACAAACAGTATGAAAGAAGGCGAAAATCTGTTAGAAGTTACTGCGGATAACTCAGATGGATTGCAAGTTTATCCACAGGCTGCCGATTTTACTTTCTTTGGTGGAATATATAGAGATGTTAATGTTGTTTATGTTAATAATACTCACTTTGATTTATCATATCATGGAAGTAAAGGCGTTTATATAACTCCAAAAGTAGAAGGAGATAAAGCCGATGTAGCAATTGAAAGCTATATCCTAGGTGATACAGCCAATGCAAAAGTTGTATTTGAAATTTTAGATAAAGATGGCAAAGTGGTTTCATTAAAAGAAGCTGATGCTACATCAGTTTTAAAAGATAGTGTTCAAATTGAAAATCCAATTTTATGGCAAGGCATAGAAAATCCATATATGTACACACTAAAAGCCATAATTAAAAAAGGCGATGAAATTTTAGATAGTTTAGAAATTTTATTTGGCGTTCGCTCATTTAAAGTTTGCCCTGAACGTGGATTTATATTAAATGGAAAAGAATATCATCTTCACGGCGTTTCACGTCATCAAGACAAACAAGATAAAGGCTGGGCGATTGATAAAGACGACCAAGATTTTGACATGGAATTAATTAAAGAAGTTGGCGCTACAACTATTCGTTTAGCTCACTATCAACATAATCAATATTTCTATGACTTATGCGATAAAGAAGGTATGGTTTTATGGGCTGAAATTCCTTTTATCACAACATTTTTAGAATCAAATGAAGCTAGAGAAAACACTTTAAGACAAATGAGAGAACTGGTTGTTCAAAATTATAACCACCCTTCTATATTCTTCTGGGGCGTTTCAAACGAAATTACTATTGGTGGAGAAACACCAGAGCTTTTAGAAAATCAAAAAGCTTTAGTTGAATTAATTCATCAGTATGACACATCAAGGCTTACAACTATTGCTAACGTTACCTTTGTTGACATGGAATCAAGCCAAAACACTGTTACTGATGTAGTTTCATACAATCATTACTATGGATGGTATGGCGGTAAATTAGAAGAAAATGAAATGTGGATGGATGAATTTCATCAAAAATATCCAAATATTCCTATTGGCATTTCTGAATACGGCGCCGAAGGTATTATGACGCTCCATTCAGATGAGCCAAAAATGCGTGATTATTCAGAAGAATACCATGCCGTTTACCATGAGCATATGCTGAAAATCTTTGAAACACGTCCATACATTTGGTCAACTCATCAATGGAATATGTTTGATTTTGCAGCTGATGCAAGAGATGAGGGCGGAGTTCAGGGAAGAAATAATAAGGGCTTAGTTTCTTTTGATAGAAAAACGAAAAAAGATGCATTCTTTTTATATAAAGCATACTGGAATGCAACTGATAAATTCGTTCATATAACTGGTAGAAGATATTTAGACAGACATAATCTAACAACTGATATTAAAGTTTATTCAAATGAAGATGAAGTTGTTTTAGTGGTTAATAATAAAGAATATCCAGCAGTTAAAAGCGATAAAATATTTATAATTAAAGACGTTGAATTAAATTTAGGCGAAAATACTTTAGTTGCAAAAACTAAAAATGCCATAGATGAAATCAAATTAATCGGCGTTGAAAAAGCGAACGAAAGCTATAAACTACCAGAAGAAGAAAATGAAATGAGCGAAGGCGCTAAAAACTGGTTTTTAGATTTAATGAAAA
>CAZVOQ010000206.1:0-3047 GCA_964628475.1 uncultured Oscillospiraceae bacterium
ATATTCCAAAGGAGGCGAAATGGCATGAAGAAATTCGTGCTGTTTCGCCTTCTTTTGGAGTGGAAGTGCCTGATATATCAAAAACAGCTATCAAAACACATATATAACAATTGAAATTTTTAACAAAATATGGTATAATAATTTCATATTTGCTTTTGAATTTACTAATAATTTTATATGTTGATAGGAGTTTTGAAAATGAGAGCAATGAATTTGATTTCAGCAACTAATATATTCGAGTTTACAAAAAACGAGGATATCAGTGACTTTAATATGAAACAGCCAGATAAAAATGTTATAGATATGTTAATATCTGAATTTAATAATATTGCTAACCCGAATGAAATTATAGAAATATTTGATGGATATTATATTGGATATACTATACCACAAATAGGCAAAGAATTTGATTTGTTAAGATTTGGGGTAGATAGCGTTATAAATATTGAACTTAAGTCAAAAGGTGTAAATGAACTAAATGCCAGCGATAAAGAAAATAAGATTAAAGAGCAGCTAATAAAAAATCAATACTATTTAAGTTTTTTGAAAACTAAAAAGGTGTATCTATTTACATTTGTAGAAGATGATGGTTTTTATGAATATGATGCAAAAAGTGACACGCTAAACAAGGTAAGCACTAAGAAACTCACTGATCTAATTTTTGAGCAAAAATTAGATAGAAATTGTGAAATTGAGCGATTATTTTTACCTGAAAATTATCTTGTTTCTGTATTTAATAACACACGAGGTTTTCTTGCACAAAAATACTTCCTTACAGTTCAGCAGGATAATATAAAAAAGGAAATTTTAAGTTCGATACGAAACAATCAAGGTAAATTTTGGTGCATATCAGCTGATGCTGGAACAGGAAAAACGTTATTGTTATACGACATTGCACTGACATTGAAACAACAAACTAAAGAATGTTTAATTATTCATTGTGGACAATTAAATGACGGACACCATAATCTTATCGAAAAAGATTTTTCAATTTGCGGAGTAAAAGGATGTATTGCGAGTGTAGAGCGTTTCATCAATACTATTGAAAAAGTTGTTATTATTGATGAAGCTCATCGTTTAAGCGTACAACAATTAGAACGAATAGCAGACCTATGCTGTCAGAAAGATGTAACTATAATTTTCGCTTATGATGTCAATCAATTTTTAAAAGAAGGTGAAGATACAGATATTTATAAATATCTTAAAAATCATAAACCAAAACTAATATCTAAATTGGTTGAGAAAAAATTGACAACAAAAATTAGAACTAATCATGAAATAGCATCATTCATAAAAAATCTAAAAAAAATCGGTAAAGATAAAGACTATAAAAAAGAGTATGACAATGTAACAATAGAGTATTTTAATGACTACGAAGATGCTAGAAATTATATTTATTGGTTGGAAAAAGATAATTGGAAATCAATTACATATTCAAATTCATTATATGGCATGGAATCTATAAGTTTTATAAGTAATTTGTGTTCAACAAACTCACACAAAGTGATAGGACAAGAATTTAGTAAAGTTGTCACTATAATGGATTTTAATTTTAAATATAGCGATACTGGTATGTTGCAAGTATATTCAACTTACTATAGCCTAGAAGGAATGTTATATCAAAATCTAACAAGAGCTGTAAGTAAACTTAAAATTGTTGTAGTTAAAAACCAGCAACTTTACTGTGATTTAATACGAATTAAAAATAAAGAGTTTTAAAATTTAGGAGGTAGGAATGTGTATTCAGAAATGCATATATTCTTTAAATACCGAACAATGTGCATCGTTTAAAAAAAGAGAGCATATAATCCCAGCAGGATTAGGAGGTAAACAAACATTAGGCTTAGGATTTGTTTCTGACAGTGTAAATGAACTATTTTCAAAGCGAGAGCTTATTGCCCTACGACACACCATTCTAGCAATTAATAGAAGAAACAATGGTCCCGGCAAAAGAGGAAGTTCTAATGTTATAAAAATCAAAAATCCAATTATAAATGTTTATAAGTATACGAAAGACGGAACGGAAAGTAATTATGATATACAATATGCTCCTTATAGGTTAGGTTTCTGTTTTTACGGCAAGTTATATACAATTCCACAGATTATTTTTCCAATTAGAAAAGATTATTCAATTAAAATTCCACGCATATTACTAGGAAATTCTGAAAGCAAAGAAAATGAAGATTTTTGCAACTTCATTTTTAGCTTGCATAAAAATGATTCAGAAATTAAATTCATTAAAATCGAAAGTGATCTATCTTTTGATGAAGATTTTATAGTTATCGGAATGTTCAACAAGAAAATATTTATATTTACTACAAAAGAAGATGACTACATTAAATTATTTATATCTCTAATTAAACAAAAAAATTTACCTCAAGACATTGTTGGTTTTACCCCAACAAACGGAGAGTATTATCATAGAAACGAAGAAAAATTGTTTTTTGATGATAGCTATGTCTTCATTTATGTGAAGACAGCTTTTAATGTTTTAGCATTTATGCAAGGACAACAATTTGCTTTAGGTGATGAATTTCATTTTTTAAGAAAATCGCTCATAAGCAACACAGGGCTTAATGGGTTTACATCTTTTAGCAAACCTCCTGAATGGTTAATTGGGTGGATAAAAGAAGCATTGCCATTAAAAGCTCATTATACTGCTATATCTGCTAAAAACAATTCATTAACTGCATACGTTGGATTTTATGGAGAAACTCCAGTTACAATCAATTTAAGTAATCAATATGTAGGTGAAGATTTTAAGAAAATCTTTGTTTGCGACTACTTAAATAGCAGAGAATATTTAAAAATATTAGATGTCTAACCAAAAATTCCAAAAGTAACGAAATGGCAGGAAGAAATTCGTGCCATTTCGTTTCCTTTGGAAAGCAAATTTAAGTTTAAGAATTTTATAAAATTATATCAAAACACTTTACAAATGATAAAAAATATGATATAATTATATTAATTGAAGGTCAACTGCGTGTTCGTTCAACTCGCTAAGCAAGATGGTTCGAAATCTCGGGGGCCACGGCGGGCCCCCCGAC
>CAZVOQ010000207.1:0-3043 GCA_964628475.1 uncultured Oscillospiraceae bacterium
TTTACAAAAACTAAAGATTTTATTATCTGCATAGATTCAGATGGCACTGCTATTGATACTATGAATATTAAGCATATTGAATGCTTTGGCCCTTGCCTTTTAAATGAATTTTCATTAAACGATTTTAATAAAGATGCTTTAATTAAAAAATGGGCTGAAATTAATCTTTTTAGTATGACAAGGGGAGTTAACCGTTTTAAAACTCAATATTATTTTTTAGAGTATGTTGATAAAAACATAACTAAAATTGATGGTATTAACGAATTAAAACACTGGGTTGAAACTGCAAGCGAGCTTTCTAATTCTTCTTTAAAAATTGAAATAGAAAAAACTAATTCTAGTATTCTAAAAAAATCTTTAAGCTGGTCTTTAGCTGTTAATGAGGCTATCGAAGAACTTCCAATAGAAAAGAAAAAATCTTTTGATGGCGTTCGAGAAATTTTAAAATATGCTAAAGAATTTGCTGATATAGCTATTGTTTCTTCTGCAAACCACGAGGCATTAGTAACTGAGTGGACTGAAGAAAAATTAATGGAATATGTCGATATTTTAATGAGCCAAAACGATGGCAGTAAAAAATATTGCATCTCTCAGCTACTAACTAAAGGCTACAAAAAAGAAAACCTATTAATGATAGGCGATGCACCAGCCGATTTAGATTCAGCTAATGCAAACGATGTTTTCTTTTTCCCAATTTTAGTTAATAAAGAAAAAGAAAGCTGGATAGAATTTAAAAATAATGCCTTAAATTTATTTTTAAATGGAGAATACAGCCAGTATAATCAAACTATGCAAGATAAGTTTTATGAAAATTTAAAATAACTTAATTTTGTAACAAAGATATCAAAATAAAGAAAAAACGACGATTTTCCTTAGAAAATCGTCGTTTTGTTTTATAAATATTATTATAATATTCACAATAAATGAATAGTTAATTTTTCACTATTATTTTAGATATTTATCTAAAGTAGCTGCAACAGCGCCTTTACCTGCTATTAACTCAACAAACATAGCTTCAATTTTTTCTGATAAACCAGCTTCTACTAAATCAAGACCGAATATATTTTTATTAGCTAAAATTTCTTTTAACTCGCCATTATATTCTCCGCCAATTTTAACATTTGCAAGTTTTGCAGTTAAATCTTCTAGCAGTGGATCGCTTGAAAGAGCAAACGCTTCACCATTATCATCAACAGCTAAAAGATATCTTAGCCATCCTGCTAAAGCTAAAGGAATAGCAGTTAAATCTTTTGCATTAAGGCTTTCACTAGCAATATAAGATTTAATTGTTTCGCCAAAACGAATGCCAACTTTTTGAGATGTATCAGTTGCAATTCTTTGTGGCTCATCTGGAATAAATGGATTTGATAGTCTTTCATTGATAACTTCATCAATAAATGATTTTGGGCTGATGATTTTTGGATCAACAACAACTGGCATTCCTTCTTCATAGCCAATTTTTTCAACTAATTTACGAAGAGTTGGATTTTTCATTTCTTCAAAAATTCTTGTGTAGCCTAAAATGCATCCATAAACAGCTAAAGCTGTGTGAAGTGGGTTTAGACAAGTTGTAACTTTCATTGTTTCAACTTTATTAACTGTATCTCTATCAGTTACAAAAACTCCGCCTTCTTCAAGTGCTGGTCTGCCATTTGGGAACATATCTTCAATAACTAAATATTCTGGAACTTCAGCATTAACAAATGGTGCTATAAATGTGTTTTTAGAAGTTACTATTGGAGCCATATCGCTAACGCCTAGTTTTTCTAAATCTTCTTGAACAGATGTAGCTGGTCTTGGTGTGATTTTATCAATCATACTCCAAGGGAATCCAACTTTGCTTTCATCATTTAAATAATCAATAAATTCTTTACTAACAAAGCCATTTTCAGCCCATTTTGTTGCAACTTCAACTATTGATGCTTTTAATTTTTCACCATTATGGCTACAGTTATCCATACTGCAAACAGCTAAAGGATAAGCACCTTTAACAAAACGTTTGTATAAAAGTGATGCAACAATGCTCATTGCATGTTTTGCTTCTTTAGGTCCTTTTTCAATATCTTCCTTAACAATACCTAGGTATTCACCGTTTGGCATTTTTAAAGCATAGCCTTTTTCTGTGATAGTAAAGCTAATCATTTGAAGTGTTGGATTTTCAAAAGCTTCTGTAATTTTTAGAAAATCTGTATCTTGTGGATTTGCTCTGTAAGCTCTTGAAACACCAGCGATAACTTCTTTATCCATTTGTCCGTCAGCTCTTAGGCGAACTAGCATTGTTAGGCTATCAAATGGAGTGTAGATTTTATCGATAATATCATAGTCAAAAGTATCAACAGCTATAATTCCAGTGTCTGTAACGCCTTTATTTAGCATTTCTTGATTAACTCTTGCAATAAATCCTCTAAAGATATTTCCAGCACCAAAGTGAATCCATTTTGGGCTTTCATCTGTTTTTTTAGCAGTAGCTTCTAAATCAAAAGTAGGCAGGCTAACTCCGATTTTTTCCCATTCTGCTTTATTATTTTTTAATGATTGAATATTTAATTTCATTTTATATAATCCTTCCTATTTAAAGAAATTGCTTTTAATTAAAATGCAAAATCTTTAGTTTTAAAAATCATTAATATTATATGATTTTTTCTTTATAATATTAATGTAATTTCATCTAATTTTATACTAAAAAATTATAGCTGGATATAGCTATTAATATTATTATAGCAAATTCCTTCAACAATTTCTTTTAGCATATCATAATCAGCTGGATACTCACCATTTTCAACAAGCTTTCCTATTTCATTACATAAAATTCTTCTAAAATATTCATGTCTTGGGAAAGATAAAAAGCTTCTTGAATCAGTTAACATACCAACAAAACGTGATAATAACCCCATTGAAGATAAATCTTCCATTTGTTTTATCATACCTTGTTTTGTATCCATAAACCACCAACCTGAACCAAATTGGATTTTTCCTGCAATTCCACCACCTTGGAAGTTGCCTAGCATTGAAGCTAAAACAGCATTATCAGCAGGGTTTAAGC
>CAZVOQ010000208.1:0-626 GCA_964628475.1 uncultured Oscillospiraceae bacterium
CGCAGTTTTATCACTGATTTTTCCAACATAGTTTATATCTTTAAACGCTATTGAATTTATATGCACATTATCTCCAACAGAGATATTCCCAAAATCAGATTGACTAACAGTAAATTTTGCAATTAAATCATTATAGCTAGAAACAGTTATAATTGGAGTATTTGCCATAATTAAATTGTTATTTGAAACTGAATATATAGATGAAACATATCCATTAATGCTTGAATATATTATATCTGGCAATAAATTTATTTCGTTATATAAATCTGTATCTGTTTGCATATAGCTATAATCATCTGCCATTTCAAGCATTTTTTCTTTATCGATTGAAAATAAAGGCTGATTAATTTTTATGTCACTATTTATGTTAACAAAGCTTTCTTTAATATAAATCGGAAAAGAAAATAAAATCTGCTCGCTTTGTGAACTTGTGAACTCTCCAGTAACATTAATGTAGCTTGTGTAATCAGTAGTTTGCAATTTTGTTCCATTCACTTTTTTTATATTATTTATATTTAAAATTGTAAAACTTAAAACTAAAATTATAGCTAAACTACTCAAATATATAATTATTTTCTTCATAAAAACACCTCTTACTTTGATACAATTTATTATTGCACCAAGAA
>CAZVOQ010000208.1:636-2973 GCA_964628475.1 uncultured Oscillospiraceae bacterium
TATAATAAAAACCGACTTTAAAATTAATAGAATTAAATCTATATTTTGAAAGTCGGTATAATTTTAATTATTAAAATTTATTTATTATAAGAATAGAATTTTTGCAAAGAATAATAGTCCACAAATCCACATTGTTACTGAAATATCTTTCATTTTACCAGTTAACACTTTAATTGCAACCCATGAAAGCATACCAAACATAATACCATTAGCAATTGAATATGTAAAAGGCATACCAACGATAGCTAAAAATCCTGATACTGAATCAGCCATATCGCCTTCAAATTTCATTTTTGAAACCGCTGACATCATTAATAGCCCAACAATTATTAAAGCAGGAGCCGTTGCATATCCTTGAATTGAAAGGAATATTGGTGATAAAAATAATGCAACTATAAATAAACAACCAGATACAACAGCACTTAAACCAGTTCTACCACCAGCTGAAACACCTGCTGATGATTCAACATAGCTAGTTACAGTTGAAGTACCAAGACAAGCACCTACAACAGTACCAACAGCATCTGCCATTAAAGCTTTACCTGCATTTGGAAGTTCGCCTTTTTCATCAAGTAAGTTACCTTTTGCAGCAACACCGATAAGAGTTCCAACTGTATCAAATAAATCAACAAATAAAAATGCAAAAACAATTGTGATAAATGAAATAATATTTTCTGATGCCCATTCAAAATTGAATTGGAATAATGTTGGCTCTAGTGATGGGAATAGTGTGTAGTTAGCAAAGTTTGGGATATTTGAATACATACCTGCATCTGGGTTAACTACATAAATTCCTGTAATTTCAGTTGCAATTCCAAGTCCCCAAGTTACTAAGATACCTATTAAAATAGCACCTTTAACATTAAAATGCATTAAAACAACAACAGTTAAAATACCGATGATTGCTAAGATAGTTTTAATAGAAGTTAAATCGCCTAAAGCCACAAAAGTTGCTGGATCTGATTTTACAATTCCTGCACCGATAAATCCGATGATAGTAATAAATAAACCAATACCAACAGTTATTCCGTATTTTAAGTTAGTTGGAATTTGATTTAATATTTTTTCACGGAATTTAAAGAATGAAAGCACAATAAAAATTAAACCTTCAACTAAAACTGCAGTTAGTGCAATTTTCCATGCATCTTCACCAAGCCCCATACCAAGGCTTACTGAATAAGCAAAATAAGCGTTTAGCCCCATACCTGAAGCTAATGCAATTGGATAATTTGCAAAGAAGCCCATTACAAATGTAGCCACTGCTGCTGAAAGTGCTGTTGCTGTAAAAACAGCGCCTTGATCCATACCTGTAGCGGCAAGCATGCTAGGGTTAACAGCTAGGATGTATGCCATTGCAAGGAAAGTTGTGATACCTGCAACAACTTCTGTTTTAACGTCTGTGCCATGTTCTTTTAGTTTAAAAATTTTCTCTAACATTTATTCCTCCAAATAAAAAAAGTGAACACAAATAAAGTGTTCACTAAAAAAGAAAATAAAAGATTTCTCTTTTACCTTTAAAGCTTAACACTTATAGCGTAGGCATTTAAGGTGCCACGTAGAGACTCTCATTCCATATCAACGAGCTAATATAAGTTTTGTCATTATTCTACAATATTTTCACCAAAATTTCAAGATAATATATGTTATTTCAGCATTAGTGCTAGTATTTTTCTTTTAAAATATCTAAAAACAAGTAGAAAGTAACAATTAATCAATTTATTTTAATGATTCAATTTATATTTTAAATGGGTAATAAGACATAATATAAATTACACAGATAATCCACATCCATATTATATTATTATATTAAAACAAAAAAGGTTTAGGTTATTATTATGCAAATAATTTTTAAAAGAAGAAGTGTTCGCACTTATATTGACAAAAAAGTGGAAGATGAGAAAATTAACAAAATTTTACGTGCTGCTATGCAAGCTCCGAGTGGTGCAAATCAGCAACCTTGGGAATTTTTAGTTTTTAACTCAGATGAGGCATTAGATATTTTAAGGCAATATCTTCCTAATGCAAAAATGGTTCAAGAGGCATCTGCAATTATATTATTTTTAGAGAAAACTGATGTTAAAGTGCCGTATTTTACTCATCAAGATATGGGAGCGTGCATACAAAATGCCCTCTTAGAAACAGCTAATTTAGACCTTGGTGCATGCTGGATAGGTGTTCAAAAAGGAGAACGTGAAGATTTCTTAAGAAAAACTTTTAATGTTCCTAATAGTTTGAATCCTTTTGCTCTTGTAACCATTGGCTATCCAGTTTCTAAAGATGCAAATAACTTTGTTGATAGATACGATGAGCAAAGAATACATTTTAATACTTATTAAA
>CAZVOQ010000209.1:0-2939 GCA_964628475.1 uncultured Oscillospiraceae bacterium
ATGTAAACTTCTAAATCAAGAAAAACAATTAAATAAAATTAATAAACAAGTTATTAAATCTGGAGGTTAATGTATGAAATTTATATTAAAAAAAGAGAATTTATTCGTTAGAGTAGCACTTGGTTTCATTTTAGGTATTGTATTCGGGTTTGCGCTTCCTGAATTTTCTCTTAGTATGCAATTTGTTGGCGATGTATATCTTAAGCTTATAAAAATGATGATAATGCCAGTTCTAATGTGTGCAGTTGCTGGTGGTATTATTAATATTCAAGATAGTTCTTCTTTAAAAAGAGTTGGTTTAAAAACTGTTGGAATTTATGTTTGTATGTTTATTCTAAGTTTTATTGTTGCTCTAGGCGTGGCTATGCTGATAAGACCAGGACTAGGTGTTGTTTTTACAGATCAGCCAGTTTGGGAAGGAACTTTAGCAAACACTACAGTTTCCGGCTTTTTAGTTAATATCGTTACAGATAATATATTCGCATCTATAACTAGAGGAGATATCCTACCAGTAATTATATTCACAATGCTAGTTTCAGTTTCAATAGTAACAGTTGGAATTAAAGCTACAGCTTTAAAAGATTTTATAAATAGTGCATCAGCTGTTACATTTAATGTTTTAGGAATTGTTATGGAAACATCACCTATTGGTGTTATGTCACTTATGGCGTTCTCAGTTGCAAAATATGGACCAGGAGTTTTCACAGCATTAGGAAAATATATCTTAACTTGCTGGCTTGCGTGCATTGCGATATTTATTGTTGTTATGATAATTCCAACAGTTATTTATACAAAAATAAATCCGAAAGCCCTTTTAAAAGCCTGTGGCAAAATAGCATTAATGACTTTATCAACAACTTCTTCAGCAGCAACTCTACCAACTACAATTCGTGTAAGTGTTGATGAATTAAAAGCTCCAGAATCAATTTCAAACTTTACTTTGCCACTTGGATGCACAATTAATATGTGTGGTGGTGCAGCATCATTTTGCTGTTTAGCTATATTTGTTTCAGATTTCTATGGTTTAGCATTACCACTAACAACTATTGCAACAATGGCAGTTGTGGCTACTATGATTAATATGGCGGCACCAGGTATTCCAGGGGGCGGGATAGTTTTAGGAGCTTCTTTCTTATCAATGTTCGGACTACCATTCGATTTAATGGGGCCTATTTCAGCATTCTATCGTTTACTTGATATGGCATTTACAACATTGAACGTTGAAGGAGATTTAGTTGCAAATCTATGGGTTTCAAAATCAGAAAAGCTATGGGATGGTGAAATGGCAAAAGAAACTGTTAGTGTTGTCTCTTAATATAAATTTATTTAAAATAGAGCCTAGAAATAGGCTCTATTTTTATGGTGTTAATATTGAAATAAAATCTTTAGTGTGTTACAATAAATAAGATTGTTTTACATATTACTAAATTTGGAGTTATTAAATAAATGAAGAAATTATTATCTATAGATATTAATATAAAATGGTATGATATTTTAATTTTTGCTATATTAACATTAGCTTTTTTTTCTATGCCATTATTATTTACCCCAGACTCAACCGACTACCTTAAAAATTCAGAGTTTTTTGCTGGAAGTAGTGAAATTTATTCTGCTTATAGAGGTCCAGTAGTTCCTTTTATAATAAATATTTTTGGGAAATTATTTAGCTACACAATATACGGATTAACGCTTGGAATGTATTTAATGTATCTAGTGTTTATTTTTTCAATAATAACTATACTATTTCTTTTAGATATTCCTAAATTAATAGGCAAATTTCCAACTCTTATAATAGCTAGTATAGTTTTATTTTTAAATGTTGTTATACTATCTTACGCTCATACTATGTTAACAGAGTTTTTTATTATAACAATTATTTCAATTTATATTGCGGTGATGCTAGGTTTTTATAAATATAATCCAAGAGATAAAACAAAAAAAATTATTAAAGAAGTAAGTTTAGTTTTAGTTTCTAGTATTATGCTGATTGTTTCATATGCAGTAAAGCAGATGTTTTTTCCTATAATTTTATTGATATATTTTAGCTATAAAGTTGTGAATTTAAAAGATAAAATGAATATTAAAAATATTTTAAAAGAAGTAATAATTTTAATTTTTATTTTATTCTCGCTTTTAATATATGTAAGCGCTTATTCCAATATTACAAAAGGCGAAAACATGGAAGGGGAGTCTATTAATTCGTATGCAAGTAGTTTTTTAATTGATGGATTAAGATATTTTGTTCCGCAAGGTGATATAGTTTATGGCGAAGAAATGACGATTTTTGTTAATAATAATCAAATTGAGCCGATTGATTCATTTACTTATACTTTTGAGCCTGGAATAATTGATGGAATTAGCTACGTTGTTAATTGCTTTATAAATTCTCCATCAAGAGTTATAGAAAGCTATAAAGCTAATTATGGCATAGTTTCAGGAGTAGTTCATCCAGCTATCGCACCAAGTGGAAGTAGGATGCACACATACTCAAGCCAAACATTAAATTTTGATTATTTGTATGAATCAGGTGCGTGGATAGACTACTATAAAAATTTATCTATTAGTAGTGTGAGTTATCCAGAAAACTTAGGCACAGATTTAAGTATAGAAAGATTTCAAAATCAATCAGTTAGCTCGGGGCTTGTTTCTAATTTACTATTTAACACAAAATATGCTAATCTATCTATCTTCTTTCACACAACAGCTGCTTATTTTTCTTTTATAGTTTTTTTAATATCAATACTTTTTCTAGTTGCAAGCAAAAAACATCTATCAATTAATAGAAAATGGTGTTTTTTAAATATTATTATATCTTTTAATATATTCCCATATTTATTATTTTTAGCAGTAACAGCTCAAAATATTGATAGATATGGAATACCATCAATTATTTTCACAGGTCTTTTATGGATAGTAAACATTGCTTATATATTAAAACT
>CAZVOQ010000210.1:0-2934 GCA_964628475.1 uncultured Oscillospiraceae bacterium
CAATTTCATTAGTTCCTGATTCTAATAATACACTTGTTAATGCCATTTTACAGCCTTCCTTTCAACATTTGAGTTGTTGTTATAATTTTATTTCTGGCGAACCGATACTTCTTAAGCTAACCTGTCCATTTGCCACATCTAAAATCATTGTTCTTGCAGTTTTTCCACCTACTTGCTCAGAAGAAATTCTTATTCCTTCTTTCGCTAATGCCATTTTAACTGCATCTATATTATGCTTGCCTACATTTGCAACCGCCGATGTAGAGTTTGTAGCAAACATCTGAGCGCCGCCCGCAATCTTACAAATATAACTACTTTTCATTCCACCCATAATAGCTAATTTTCTTAGTGTTTCCTTTATTGCTGTATCTGCAAATTTGTATACATTTGCAGTTTTATCCCCAGGTGGACAAGTTGGAAGCATTATATGAATTAAAGCTCCTAATTTAATTCTTGTATCATATAAGGTTATTCCAATGCACGATCCTAGTGCATATGTAATTATTTTTCCTTCACCACGAGTAAATTTCATATCGGCTATATTAACTATTAATTGTTTTTCCACATTATAACCCCAGTCTTTTCATCAATTTATCTACTGATGACACCCCTGACACCAATAATAAATTTGCATCATGTTGAATTCCACCAACTAAAAATTGCCCTGTTACTAGCATTAATTTATCAGCCTCATAGCCAACTTGCACCATTGCAACATTTAGTAAGCCCCCTAGCATGTTAATTGAAGCCGACGGAAATCCCATCGTTATATCAATCGATGCAAGTTCTGCTAAAGAATTTATATAAGACGACATCAATATATTTCCAACTTCTGTTATAGCAGAAAGCGACATTTCATCTAGTTCTTCATAATCTGAAACCTCTTTTTGCATCATAGCCTTTGTTATATTATTTGCAAAATCTAGCCTTAATATAAACATCATCAAGCCATCAAACTCGCCATCAAATTCTGAAAAAACTGCTATAACAGGCTCTTCAGGTTGCCCTAGGGAATAAATTGCTTCACTAAAATTTAGAATTTTAACCTCTGGTAATTGTATGCTTACATTTGTTCCGAGCATTGAAGATAACGAAGTGGCAGCATTTCCAGTTCCAATACTACTAAGCTCTTTTAAGGCATCTTTTTCCATTTCATTTACATCATCGAATTTTTGAATTTTATCATGCATAATAACATTAAATCCTTTCAAAGTAATAATTAATTAAAAAAACTAATCTTAGCCTTTTAGTGAGTTTATAACTTGTTGTACTTCATCTGATGTTTGCATCATTTTAATAATATATGAATAAGCCCTTGAAGTTTCAATTACATTTGCCATTTCTTGAGCCATATCAACATTTGATTGTTCTAAAGATCCTCTTATTAGCTGTGCACTTGTATTTAAAACTGGTTGTCCATTTTTTTCTAATGGAACAAATTCATTTAAGCCAACACTTAGCATACCATCTGTATTTTGAAAAGAATATACCGCAGGAGGTATACTAATTAAATCATTTGCATTTGGATCAGTGTCTACTACTATTCTATTTCCAGCTGCATCTAAAACTAATTTACCGCCATCAGTTGCTAAATAAAATGTTCCATTTTCTCTTTCTGATAAAGAGAAATTACCATTTCTAGTGTAAGATATTTCATTTGTAACAGGGTCTTCTAGCATAAAAAATCCATCTCCATTAATAGCAAAAGATAATTCACTAGTTCCAGCTGCATATCCTGCTTGAGAAAAATTAGTATTTGTATGGCTGATTTTTGTGCCTGCACTATATGTTAAATTAGTTTGTTCATCTTCTGGTGCTGTCATATTAGCATATATTAAATCTTGAAAAACTACACTTTTAGTTTTATATCCATGAGTATTAACATTTGCTATATTATTTGCAATTACATTAAATTTATTTTGCTGAGCAGTAACTCCTGCTGCTGCTGTATAAAATGAAGCATTCATAATTTCACCCTTTCCTTATAAAAATAAGTTTAAAATTGTTGTTTTGCTTTTTATCCTTGTCCTATTTGATTTACAATTTTTGCAATTAATTGGTCATACATTGTAAATATTTGTGCAGAACTTTGAAGTGCTCTTTGAGAAGCCATCATTTTCGACATTTCAGAAACTGAATCAACATTTGAGCCTTCAACTGCCCCTTGCTCGATAGTTGCATCAACTGCAACAGCGCCACCATTTAAAGCAGTAAATGTTCCATTATCGCCTTTTATTAGTTGTGTTTCATAATCTTCAAAATCCACTACTCCAATTCTTCCTAAAAAGGCATTTGTTTTTGAATCATAAATATTGCCCATATTATCAGTTTTAATGTCTGTTGAATTTAATAAAATTGGAGCACCATTTGTCCCTAAAACTCTTCCCACGCCTTGCAAAGTTAAATAGCCTTCATCATCTAAAGAGAATGAGCCATTTCTTGTATATACATTTCCTTGAGTAGTTTGCACAGTGTAAAATCCTTCTGATAAAAGAGCAAAATCAAGAGGCATTCCTGTTGCAACATAAGCGCCTTGAGCATAATCAGTGTAGTTTCTATCTGCATAAACTAAACCACCATAAGCCCCCACCTGCTCTGAATTCACCATAGATTTATCATTACTTCTTGCAATTAATTTTTCTTCAAATGCTGAGATAGTCATTTGATCTGATTTATATCCTGGCGTTGAAACATTGCTCATATTTGTACCGATTACATTTAAATTTCTAGTTTGAGTTAACATAGCTGAAGTTAAATTATAATACCCTTGAAACATATTGCTTCCTCCTTTATGTGTTTTTCACCATATAATCTTTTAATTTTTTTAATGCCTGAGAATGTATTTGCGAAACTCTCGCCTCGCTCACTTCTAAAATTCTTGCTATATCTTTCATATTAATCTCATCAACATAATAAAGCGATACAACAAGTTGT
>CAZVOQ010000211.1:0-1633 GCA_964628475.1 uncultured Oscillospiraceae bacterium
TTAATAACGCTAGTGTCTTCTAAAGCGATAGCTCTCATTAAAATATTTGAGCGATATTCAGCATCGATTGTGTTTAAATCTTCGTATGAAACATAATAATCTAGCGTAAATCCAAAAGGAATAAAGTAGTCATTTTTTAAAATTGTATATGGATATTCTTCTTTATAATTAGAAAATGTAAGAGTGTTAGTGCCTTCTTTTAAATTTTCAACTTCCCAGTTTGGAGTTACATAGTATTTAACACTTAAAAGACCTCTAAGTGCATAAAATTCCTTTTCAGGCTTTGAAGATACATCTCTTTTAACTCCAACACTCGGATAAAATTCTAATATATTAGGATTTACAGTTGAATTGAAAAATTGCAGTGATGGATAATTTACAAATAATCCAAAATTATTATAGCTTTGATAATTATCAATTCTAAAATCTTGATTTTCATTATCATCATCAAAACTAAATGTATCTAATATATCATAGTTTTGGATTTTGTATAGGCTATCGGCGTTTTCTTGTGGTATTTTAGAAAAGCCAATATGAGCGATTGAAAAAGCTAATGTTAATGCAATGCTTGATAATAAAAGATATTTTGAATAATTGCTTTTTTCATAAAAATATTGAACGACAGTTTGGAATATAAAAATACTTAGTATCCCAATTAGTAAATTCACAAGGAAGATTTCAGGATCTTCAGCTAGCCCGATTTTAAATCCATTATCTTCAAAAATAGGAGTTAATGCAAATAAGATAGGAATTAATAAAAGGATATAAACAGGTTTTAGTGATTTTAATATATCTTCTTTTTCATAAGAAAAGCCTTGCATATTCATTGCAACTATCATTAATGATGGCATATAAAACCATCTTGCATAATAGCTTGTGTTAAAAGCATAAAAGCTTGAATTTAAAATAGGAACAAAAGCAAATAAAATGCAAACTGAAAAAACTATAAAAAATGCTGATTTTTTATTCTTTTTCAAAAACAAGAAAAATCCGTATAAACCGCCAAGGGCTATAAATATAGAAAGGCTATTCCATTTTAGCGAGCCCTCGGTGAATAATGCTGGATTATATGCTGGATCAGGAGGAAGTAATGCACTAAATAATATAGCGAAATATTGCTGAACTTCTCCATAAAGCCATAATCCAAATCCACTAAGAGGCCTGATAACTCTTGGATTTGATAGCAAATTTGGAATAGCTGGGATTAATAGGATTGCACCCATTAAAAATCCTATAATACTTTCAAAGGCTAAAGTGAAGAATTTTTTTATTGTAAATTTATAATCATTTACAGCCACTTTAGTTAAAAAATAAATAATTAAAAATAGAATTTGTCCAAGGAAAAAAAAGTAGTTGTTTAATAAATTAATGGCAACAAAAATTGCAAATAATCCCTTTTTCTTATTATACATATACTCATCTAAACTAAAAAGCATATAAGGAAAAAAGACAACAGCTTCTATAAAGTGATTAAAAAATATATTATAAATGCTAAATCCTGAAAAAGCATATAAAATAGCTGCAATATATGCGTGGGTAGTGTTTTTTGAGTATCTTTTAAGATACATATAAGCACCAAGGGCAGCTATGGCAAATTTAAGCATTAATAAATAAGGCATTATATAAGGAACAG
>CAZVOQ010000211.1:1643-2879 GCA_964628475.1 uncultured Oscillospiraceae bacterium
ATGATCCTAAATCACTAGCCCAGCTAAAAGCAAAATCGCCACCTTTTATCATTTCATTTCCATACATATAAAATGGAATTTGCTGAGAATTAAAATCTCCAGCATACAAAAAGAAACCCTTATCCATAATTAAATAAGGCAAAAACATTATAAATGCTATTAAAAAAGCTAAAGAAAAAATCTTCGCATATTCATTTTTAAATATTTTCATACACATTAATTCCTAATAAATTATATTTTTGCAAGTTCATCAAGAGATAGATTATAAGCAGGTATCATATTTTCTAAAAAATAGTTAACTTCATCTAAGTTCATATTTGTGAGATTCGCATAAATGGATTTATAAGCACTAGAAAATTCTTTATTCCCACTTTTTTCTTCTTCAATACATTTTATCAAAGCACTTAATTTATCGGCAGCTTTTAAAATTTTCTTTTCATAATCATTTAATAAGCTTGCACAAGCAAAAGGCTCAATAAAATCTTTAATTAAAGGATTATGCGTTTCTAAAAGGTTTGCAGTAGCTTTTTCTTCAATTAATTTATAAGCAGATGATAAAGATTCATCATTGTATTTAACAGGCGTAGGCATATCTCCTGTTAATATTTCGCTCATATCGTGGTATAAAGCAGTTAAAACTAAGTTTTCTGCATTTAAATTTTTATTATAGATTTTATTTGAAATTCCAGCTAGAGTGTGAACAATAAGCATAACTTCGCTTGTGTGCTGTGCCACATCTTCATTATGACTTTGGCGCATTAATCCCCAGCGTGGCAGATATTTCATTCTCGAAAGCAGTGCATTAAAATTATACATTGATATAACGAGTCCTTTCTTAATACTTTGTGTTATTTTACTAATAAATTTTAGTTTTCAAGCATATTCTCTTTTAAGGCTTCTTGAACTAAATTTTTGGCATCATCAAAAGTTGTTAAACTATTGGTTAAAAATCGTAAATGAGCGGCAGAGCGAAGCCCTTTTAGATATAGAGCTGCTTGTCCTCTTGATTTCTTCATTCCTAAAATTTCGCCATTGACTTCGCATAGCTTTTCTATATGCCAAAGCATTAAATCTAGCCTTTCTTCAACAGATAAATCATCACGAATAGGTTTATTATCAAAATAATCTTGTAACTGATTAAAAAACCAAGGTCGTGATAAAGCTTCTCTTCCAATCATAACGCCATCGCAACCAGTGTGATTTAAAACTTTATCACATATATCAACATTAGATATT
>CAZVOQ010000212.1:0-2608 GCA_964628475.1 uncultured Oscillospiraceae bacterium
ATTAGTAGCCAACATACCCATCACTAATCGCTTAATTTATACCATAATTTATCTAAAAAAAGCCATAATGGCTTTTCTTATTTTTTCTCCTTGTGTACAGTTTTTTTATTACAACGCTGGCAATATTTTTGAATTTCCATACGTTCAGGATTTTTTCTTTTGTTACGTGTTCCAATGTAGTTTTCTTCTTTACATTCTGAACATCTAAATGTTAGTGCTTCTCTACCTGATGCCATTTTATACTTCCTCCTAATAATTGCTTATAAAGTATAACATACTTCAATATAAATTCCAATACTTTTAAGATTAAATAGTCTTTATCTGAGGTCTATTTTATCCTATTTACTTATTTTAGTACAACGATTTCTCGTAAATCACCATTGATTACATATTCAAATGAAATAGTTTGTGTATCCTGTAAGAAAGCAACATCATCACTTACTTTTAAAGAAACGCGATATATAGTGTTATTTTCATCTTTGAAATAAGCATAAGATGTTCCATCCACATTCAAATAACGAAGTTGTGTAATAGTGGCACTTCCTTCAGTAGCATCCTCATAAGTTAAATTATCTTCAATTTCGACACCAAGATATTCTTCTGCAGCTCTTAAAATACCAAGCGATGAATCAGTTACTGAAACTTTTTGATAATCTTCAACATCTACAAAAGCATACATTTTAATTAAACCTGCGGCATCTTTTAAAGATAACACATACGTTGGCTTACCTTGAAGATTAATTAATAATGGGAAAGTAGATGAATAATTCTTCTCTTGTACTAACCCTCTTGCAGACTCCATAGCTGAAAACTCTTCAGCACCAGGTACAGCGTAAAAATGAGCTTCTTTTGTACGTAAATTCACTAAAGTAAATCCGATATTACTCTCATCAGCTAACACCGAAGTAATTCCAGTATAAACATAAACATCACCATCAAGTGTTAAATAATTGTATCCTTCTGTAGTTCTACTTACACCACGTTGTCCTAAAACTGAATTGAAGAATCCATTCACATACATTCCCCAACTATTAAGTTGTTCCATGATTAAGCCTGCATCCCATACGTTATCAATCCATGAAGGCACTTCACTAGTGTTATATTTAGTCATATCTCCTGTAATTGGGTCAACCGCAATAATACCACTTACTTCTTCAATCATATTAATACCAGTATATTTTAAAGTTTGAATTATCCAATAGGGATTTCCTTCTTCATCTACTTCAAAAGATACTTCGCCAAAAATTTCTGTAGGATAGCCAAAACGCACATGACGCATTAAATCTTCTTGAAGATATGCACTTGGCATATAACGCATACCTTCTTCTAATTGTACTAAGTCAGCAACTCCTGTTGTACTATTAACAATAATATAACCAGGAACTCCTTCACTACGATTATTAATGTAGCGTATTAGTCCTTCATACTCTAAAGGTGTTACCCTAACAATTTGTCCATTATAATTTACTTGAGTATACTCGTTAGATACTACAAATTGTGAAATTAACTCTGGTAATTGCCCCAAAACACGATCACCTAATTTTTCCGTAGATGCTTTATCAATTAAAGGTAAATTATTAAAATCTACCTCTGATACACTAGTTGCAAAATCAGCATCAACTACTTCAATACGTTGATGATAAGTATCTGCTATAAAAATAGGACTCAATACGAAGTTATTGATAATAATAACCACAAACATTGCTCCAACTATACCACCCACCATCATCATTTTTTTAAATGATTTATTAGCTTCAAATTCATCCTTTTTTGCCTTATAATATACAGCTTCACTGTAAATGTAAAACAAATACACACCTAGCATACTAGCAATCCAAACATAAAATGAAACAGCACTTAAATTAAGTGGAGGAAGTATCAGGTAATAATACACCAATCCAACCACAAGTGCTAAAACAATTGCTACAATATTCATCTTTTTCATCTTTTTTTCTCCTTTTTATTCTAATAAAGCTGTGGGATACCCATAATAAGTTTCGAAAATACTTCTACTAATTTGAAGACATAAATTAGTTTGCGATTCATCACCATTCCATGCATTAGGTATTAAACACGCAATCGCAATTTCAGGATTATCATAAGGTGCATAAGCAATTACACTATTATGTGGTGATGAAACCATTTCACCTTCCTCATTACTGACGCGTGCTTCAGCAGTACCTGTTTTTGCCGCAATGGAAACTGGAGATGTTTCTAGCCCATAACAAATACCATCTTTTCCATAGACACACTCCTGTAATCCTAACTGGATACGCTCTAATGATTCGACATTATCTGCGATAGATAATACCGTAACATCATTCTCATATACTACTGATTGCGTTCCTGGATAAAAAGCCTTAGAAACTAGACGAGGTTGATACTTTGTTCCACCATTAGCTATAGTTGAAACATATTGTCCTAGCTGCATCACAGTATAAGTATCATACTGCCCAATCGCAAAGTCAGTAATATTACCTGCAGTTTGAGAAGAACCAGTATAACCAATTGATTCGTTAGGAACATCTAGTCCAGTTTCAACCCCAAGTCCAAATAAGCTAAAATAATTACGCATTAAATCAAATGTACCCTCTTTAACATACAGCGG
>CAZVOQ010000212.1:2618-2855 GCA_964628475.1 uncultured Oscillospiraceae bacterium
CTAATCGTATAGCCGTTTCGATCATATAAATATTACTCGATTGTGCTATAGCTTGAACTTCATTAATATATCCTAAATTTTTCCATGAAGCTTTTTGAGGTGTACCTTGAATTTTCATTGGTGCATCCAAAATTGTTTCATTGATTCCAATAACTCCTTCAGTTTGACCCATATACACCATTGCTGCTTTTACAATCGATCCTCGCTCATATGCATGGGTATAAACAGAAACTGGAT
>CAZVOQ010000213.1:0-2801 GCA_964628475.1 uncultured Oscillospiraceae bacterium
AATCATATAAAGTTGTAGGGTTGCCTTCCCAGAAAATATGATTTCCTTCTGAAAAGATTTCTAAATTTCTAACAGCCTTTGGGCTAACTATATCAACAGCTAACATACCTTTTGCACCGTTTTTATGGCTGATTGTAACAAAGTATCTATCATCAAAATCTATATCTAAACTAGAAACCTTATTTGAAACAGAATGAATATCGCTAATTTCTCCAAAAGCCTCGATAATCCAAGGCAAATCAATGCCAAAAATTTCTCTACAGCCGTTTGTTCTTTTATTGCTAACAAAGAAATTTTTATAGCTTTCCCAAGGATGCCAATCAGGAAGATACTGCCCAATATGATAAATATAGCTTAGTGGTTTATCTATTTCTTTAACTCTTTTTAGGATATAATTGATTTCTTTTCTATAAAGCATAGTGCTAGAAAGGAATAAAAGAGTGTTGTTTTCTTTTGAAAGCTTTAGTAGTTCTTCATATCCATCAGAAATTAAATTCAATTCTGTGAATGTGTTGATTTTATTTTCAAGCAATTCTTTTATTATTACATAATGTGAAACAGGTGCAGTGCAAACAAAAGCAACATCTGGATTTTCACTAGTTGCCTCTTTAATTGAAGAAAACGTTTTATGTCCCATCTCACTAACTTGGTTTTGACGCTCTTGATTTGTGTCAATACCGATTATTTCAATATCGGTTATTAAATTTTTTAAAAGGCGAATTCTTCTTTTGCCCATTGAGCCAAGGCCAATAATTAATGCTTTCATCTATTACTCCTATTTATCATTAAACACTTTAATTTGGTTTTTATTTTCTTTAAGATAGTCTTTGATTTTAAAAACTATTTCGCTTGAAGGGATAAGATTATTATCATAAGGATTATTTGCTTTATTAGCAATAGCTAAAAAATCTTTAGTTATTGCTTTATTTATGCTTTTAAAAATATCATCACTATTAGAGGTGCAAGATATAACATTTTCAGCTATATATCTGCCTTTTTGCCTATCTCCTATATTAACACAAGGAGTTTTAAAGCTCGGAGTTTCAACTACTCCTGAAGAAGAATTACCAATAACAACCTTTGTGTATTTCATTGCTGATAAATATCTTAATAATCCTAAAGAGAAAAAGGCTTTTGCTCTATTTTGATTTTTATAGCAGTAATCATCTATCATTTTATTAATAGTTTCACCGCCTGCATCGGCGTTTGCCTTAGTGAATATTAAATTTAAATCAGTTTTATCTAAGGCTGAAAATAAATTATTCATATCAATAGAAACATCAGTGTTTTTTTGCGTTTCAGGATGATATGTTATTAGTGCAAAATCTTTTTGCAAATCAAACTCTAAGCTTTTTGAAAGGCTATTTAAATCCATCAAAGGAATACTTGTTATGTTTTCGTGCCCAAGCCCTCCAACATTAAAAACAAACTCTTTACTTTCGCCCATCTGCAAAAGTCTATTATAGCTTTCATTAGTTGATGGGAAATGAAGGTTTGCCATTTTTGTTATGCAGTGGCGATAAAAATCATCTTTTGCCCCAATTGTAACATCGCCCCCACTAATATGAGCTAGAGGAATTGATAAACTAGCAGCAGAAGTTGAAACAGCAAAAATTTCGTATCTATCACCTAAAACTAAAACTAAATCAGGCTTTACTTTAGCCATTAATTCAGCAAAAGCCTCGGTTGTGTAGGCTATTGTTTTAGCTATTCCTAAATCGTCGGTATTATATTTTAAAATATCTACTTGGGCGCTTATTAAAAAGCCATCTTTAATAATTTCTGCTTTAGTTTCGCCATGATTTTTTGAAACATGAGTTCCAGTTGCAACTAGGAATAATTCTAAATTATTATCCTCGTTTATTTTTTTTATCACTGGTTTTAAAAGCCCATATTCAGCCCTTGTAGAGGTTACCACCATTATTTTTTTCACTAAGAAAAACTCTCCTTTTCAAAAAAGTTTTAAACAATTAAAGTAAAACTTGTTGAAAGTTTTACTGGATTTCAATTAATTCATCTAAAGAAAAATCACGAACAGCAACAGTGCCTAAAACGTCGTACCATCTCATAGGGCTTATTCCATTTCCAGGGCGTTTAACTGTTATATTTTCTTCAGTTAGCATCTCGCCTTTTTTAATACTAACTTTTGCAACAATGCTTTTTCTTGCAACAGCTTTATTCTTTTCTTCACTTTTAGTAACTTTTTTATTGCTATCGCCAAGTGCCTTTTCGCAAGCACGAACTTGTTTTACAAGCTCTACTAACTCGCAAGGATCCATAGAAGCGCCGTGATCTGGGCCTTGCATATTTCTGTCTAGGGTAAAATGTTTTTCGATTACATTTGCTCCAAGGGCCGCAGCTGCTAAAGGCGCGCTAAGCCCTAGTGTATGATCAGAAAATCCAACTTTAGTGTTGCATTTATTTTTAATATCAATCATAGCTAAAATATTTGCATCTTCTAGTGGAGTTGGGTATTCAGTGTTGCAGTGTAAAACTGTCACTTCGCCAGCCCCATTTTTCTTTAGTATTTCAAGGGCTGAATTTATTTCATCAATAGTTGACATACCAGTTGAAAGGATAACAGGTTTATTTGTTTTTGCAATTCTTTCAAGGTATGGCAGATTAGTTATTTCTCCTGATGGAATTTTCCAAATTGGCATATCTATGCTAGCTAAAAAATCAACAGAGTCTAAATCAAATGCTGCTGAAAGATACATAATACCGATTTCGTCGCAGTATTCTTTTAATTTTCTGTGTTCTTCAAAGCCAAAGTGAATTTTTTTCACCATTTCTAGTTGGCT
>CAZVOQ010000214.1:0-2788 GCA_964628475.1 uncultured Oscillospiraceae bacterium
TATCAAATATTTTTTTATTAAATAAAAACAATATTTCCCTACTATATATCATTGCTCTTGGCCTAACAATGGTTACTATACCTATTTATGCATATTTTTATGCAACATCTTTTAATAATGTATACTTTGATATGAGTTCATATCTATTTAGAAGTGCTTCATATCAATGCTTACTTTTGCAAGTTCCATTTTTAATTAAAAAGACATTTAATTATTTTAAATACACCAGTCCGTTTTTTAATTATACTACTCCAATTCTTACAAAATAATTACTTAAACCTTTTTCTTGATTAATTTATATTAGTGTGATAATATTATATAGTTTGAATGATCTTAAAATTCGATTATTCGCTAATATGAGGTGAAGATGAAAAACGAAAATAAACTTGGCACAATGCCAGTTACAAAATTATTAATATCTATGTCTGTTCCTGCAATGCTATCTATGACTGTGCAGGCATTATACAATATTGTAGATAGCATATTTATATCCTTTTATGCCCAAGAAGGCTTAACAGCTGTAACTCTTGCTTTTCCTATACAAATGCTTTTAATTTCTTTATCTGTTGGTACTGGTATTGGTATAAATTCTCTAATTTCAAGAAGGCTCGGAGAAAAAAACATCGATGCTGCTAATAGCGCTGCATCCCATGGTATTTTTTTAGGAGTTATTATGTGGATTGGATTTTTAATATTTGGAATATTTTTTGCAAGTCCATTTATTAATGCCTTTACTGAAAATAAAGAAATTGCACAAATGGGCTATAGCTACCTATCAATTGTTTCAATATTTTCTTTTGGCTGTTTAATTCAAATTGTTATCGAAAAAACAATTCAATCAACTGGTAATATGATATATCCAATGATAGCGCAATTAATCGGAGCACTTACAAATATCGCTTTAGATCCTATACTAATATTTGGATTTGGCCCAATTCCATCATTTGGAATTGCAGGTGCAGCTATCGCAACTGTTATCGGACAGATAATAGCAATGTTTTATCTTGTTTATATATTATTATTTAAACAAGATATATTAAAAATTAAATTAAAAGGTTTTAAATTTGATAAAGTTATTTTAAGAGATATATTTAAAGTTGGCTTCCCTTCAATAATAATGCAATCTATTGGTAGTTTTTTAGCAATTAGTTTAAATGGTATTTTAGCAGGATTTTCTGATTTAGCTGTTGCTGCTATGGGCGTTTATCAAAGATTACAATCATTTTTATTTATGCCTTTATTCGGATTAACTGCTGGTTTAATGCCTATTTTAGGCTATAATTTCGGTGCAAAAAACAAAGATAGAGTTGTTAAAGCCTTAAAAGTTAGCTCCATTTTTGGTGGAAGCATGCTCGGTGTTGGAACTATTGTTTTCTGGCTAATACCACAGCAACTACTATCAATTTTTGATGCAGATACAGCATTAATCGAAATTGCAACTCCTGCTTTAAGAATAATTTCAACTGGGTTTATTATGGCAAGCATTGCTATAATTTTCTCAACTGCTTTTCAAGCTTTTGGCGAAGGAAAATTAAGTATGTTTATAAGTCTTGCAAGGCAGTTAATTATATTGCTTCCTGTTGCTTATGTAATGTCTTTCTTTGGTCTTACATATGTTTGGCTGGCTTTTCCTATTGCAGAGATTGTATGTTTTATTTTAAGTACTATAATGATGAGATTTGTTTATAAAAAGCATATTGAAAATATGTAAAAAAACAAAAGGCTGAAAACTTTTTAGTTTTCAGCCTTTTTATTAATTTGCTACAGAAATATTATTATTACTTCTATTGCAATATTCTACGTATACGCCCTTATATGCTATTTCAATCTGTTCGCCTTCTCTTACAACAAAAATTGCTCTTGAGATATCATCTTCCATCGCTAGATTACGATTGCTATATAATGTAAAGCTATTTACTGCACTCATAGTTGTGATTGTTTTTCTTTCACCATTTTTTAATTTAACTATTTCACCACCTTGAACTTTTTTCCCGTTTTCTTCTTTTAGTGTGTAGTTAAAAATATATTTTACTGGCACAAAAAACGCCCATATTGATGGTGCTCTATAAAATGTGACTTGCGCTGGAATTCTAAGTACTTCATTTTCCACATCTGGAACCTCTTTTCCATCTTTTACAACCATAGGAACTAAGTTTTTTCTTTTTGATAGTATCTTTTGAATTTCACTTTTAGCAATTTCATCACTAATTTTACCTGAAATAATAAAGCTAAAAACTGCGATAATTCCTAATACACTTACAACAATTAAATTCTCCATAAATCCTTCAGATGCTATAATAATTGCTGCATACCCTGAAATAAAACTTAAAAGTCTTATTCCTGCGTTAACGAGTGTTGCCTTTGATGAGTGTTTGTAATTTTTGTAAATAAACATATGTATATCTACCCCTTTCTTTACTCTTTTTTTAAATTTTATTCTCAACTAAAAATTTTCTGTAGATTATTATAATCTATGATTATATATAAGTCAAATAAAAAAAGGTGGAAATCCACCTTTACTTAGTCATATCTTCAACAATTTCTTCGCCAGCGTCTGTTATTCTATCAGCATTATCTTTCATTTTTCTTATAGCTCTTTTAGTTTTCTGCTTATTTTCTGCTAAATACACTGCTCCAGCAGCTGCAGCACTAGCGCCTACTGCTAAACCTATTACCATATTTTTTACTGCACTCATTGATTTATTATCCATAATTAATTCCTTTCTTTTATTTTTTTTTTTGCTTTAATAGTATTATTTCAAATCTTTATCAAATTATACTAATTAAA
>CAZVOQ010000215.1:0-2751 GCA_964628475.1 uncultured Oscillospiraceae bacterium
TGGAGTAATAGGCTTTGCGTCTGATATTAATAGTGAGAAAAATTTTGAATTTAAATCTCAAACTGATTTATTAACTGGCTGTAGCAATAAAATAACATCTGAAACGCAAATCTCTGATTATTTGAATATAAAACCTAGCAGAGAAGGGGCTTTATATATTATTGATATTGATGATTTTAAAGCAGTTAATGATAATTTAGGGCATCATTTTGGAGATATAGTTTTAAAAGATGTTGCAACTAATTTAAGAAAATGCTTTAGACAAGATGATATTATTGGCAGAATTGGTGGAGATGAATTTTTAGTTTTAGCTAAGAATTTAGGTGATGATAAGGTTATTATTGAAAAAGCAGAGGCGATTTTAGCAGCTTTTGCAAATGAATATAAAGGCGGAAATAAAAGCTATAAGGTTTCTGCAAGTGTTGGAATTGCTAAAACACCACAAGACGGTATAGAATTTGGAAAATTATATGAGGCTGCTGATAAAGCTTTATATCAATCAAAATTAAAAGGTAAAGATTGCTACACTATTTACACTGATGAACTTTCAGATGGAACAATGAGTAATCATACTATTTTAGAAAACGCAGGCAGATTAGCTGAATCGTATTTTGATGCAGATATTATTTCAGATGTATTTGAATTAATGTTTGAATCAAAAGATATGAACTCTTCTATTGATATGGCATTAAAATGGATAGGGCAAAAATATAATGCAGATAGATGCTATATTTTTGAAAGCCATGATAATGGATTTACATATGATAACACATACGAGTGGTGTAAAGATGGTATAAATCCTGAAATAGATAATTTAAAAAATATAACAGCTCAAATGCTAGATGATTTTTTCAAATATGCTGATAAAGATGGGATTGTTTACAGTAATGATTTAACTGTTTTAAAAGCAGACGGTGCTTTTGAGTTAATGGACGATCAAGATATTAAATCATTCCTTCACTCGCAAATAAAAGAAAATGATAAGGTGTTTTTATTCTTAGGCTTAGATGATTGTACAGCACCAAGAATATGGTCGCCACAAGAGATAAATAGTCTGAAATATCTATCAAAGATTTTATCTATATTCCTAGTGTATAAAAACAGAGATAATAAAAAATAAAAAAGAGAGAAGAATTTTTCTTCTCTCTTTTAATATTACATAAATGAAACTACATAGAATAGGTATGCGATATACGATACTAGTAATACGATACCTTGCCATCTTTGAAATCTTTTGAAAATCATAGTTGGAACAACTGAGACAACCATTAAAAATAAAGCAACAGGGATGTCAACGAGTGTAGTTGAAGTTTCAACAGATAATGTTCCTCCTGAAATTAATGAACATACAGGAAGAATCATAGCCATATCGATTATATTAGCACCTAATATATTACCAACAGATAAAGCACCTTCTTTTTTAACAATAGAAGTTATAGCTGTTACAAGTTCTGGAAGTGATGTACCAATAGCAATAACTGTTAGACCAATAACTGCATCTGAAACACCAAATGCTCTAGCTAAAATTTCACCGTTATCAACTAACAAATCTGCACCAAGAATAATACCAGCAGCACCAAAAATAAACATTAATACATTTTTTGTGATAATTTTTGGAGAAGCTTCAGGCTTTATACCATCATCTTCAGCCCCACCTTGCTTTACAGATAGAACATTTGAATAGATATAAACAGCAAGGATAATAAATAATACAGCACTATGTACCATATTAATTTCACCGCTTAGACCAAAGAATAGTAAAATAGAAGTTGTAACTAGCATTATAATCGCTTTAGAGTTAAATTCTTTAGGATTAATAGCAGCTGGAATAAAAATAATTCCAAGGCTTAAACCAATACCAATGTTAGCAATAACACTACCAATAGCATTACCCATAGCAATACCGATATTGCCATCGACAGTTGCAATAGATGAAACGAAAAGCTCAGGTAGAGTGGTTGCAAGGCTTATAATAGTTGCGCCAACGATTAGTTTTGGAATACCAGCAACTTCGCTAACCCATCTAGCAGCGTCTACGAACATATCGCCACCTTTAATAATAATAACAAGACCTACTATAAATAGAAAAATAGGCATTAATAAACTTGAATCCATAAATATCTCCTTTTACTCAATAATCATTTGCACGTAATTTAAAGTGCTAAAACCATGTTTTTTATACAAAGAAAGTGCTAAAGTATTATTCGCTTCGCATTCAAGTCGAATTCTTTTTGCAGATGCTCTGTATTCATCCTTAATAAAGTTTAAAGTTTTTGTTGCAAGCCCTTTGTTTTGATGTGCCTTTGATATAAATAATTCTTCAATTAATACAACAAGGCCACCAGCTTCACTAGAATAAGTAAATGAAAGCTGGGCATATCCAATAGCCTTATCTTCTTCATTTACAATGCTAAGCCCTCTTACAAAAGGATTTTTGTTTAGAATTTCTTCAAAACAAAGTGTGAAATTTTCGATAGGGATTGGATGCGAAACAGCATTTGAATTATAAAATTCATTTGCGAGAATATGCAAACTTTCTCTATCTTTTTCTAAAAAATCGCGTATCATTAAATAGATATCCTTTCCGTATTCCTAAAATGGAATACTTTGCTTAAAAATTAAGTATTTTTAAGAATACTTGCATAATGACAGCGGCTATTTCCCTTATCATCGCAGGAATAAAAACAACTATATCCGTTTTAACTCCTATGGTATTTATATTATTAAATCCTGCTTGTTTTGCAAAATAAG
>CAZVOQ010000216.1:0-2741 GCA_964628475.1 uncultured Oscillospiraceae bacterium
ATCAGAATATTTAGGTTTTTCTAAAGATCCAAGCTTTATTTGCCCAAATTTTGAAAAGGCGATATATAAAGTGGTTAAAAAAGTAAAAAAACCTATTAAAATATAAAAACTACCTAAATCATTTCCTAAAAATTGTCTGACTGTATTTATAGCAGCGGTGCTACTTTCGGGAAAAACTATAAAAGTTGCACACAGGAATACAACAATTATAAAAGGAAGAATCATTAAAGATAAATCTAATTGGTTAAGAAGTTTGTTGATCTTCATACGCAGCCTCTCTTTCATTGAATAAATCAAGAGCTAGTTTGCTATATTTTCTAGCATAACGGAATTGGAGCATCATATATTCAGTGTATATAACTCCATTTAAAGCTTTATATTCGCTCCAAACAGTCCAAAGTAGACCGCAAATAGCAATATAAGAATAAACTTTTAATCTTATATCATCAGTTACTTCACCATCACAATATTGATGCATTAATCTATTAATACCATCCTCTTCATAACCAGCAAATAAACAAAACATTGCTATATCAATATATCTATCTGCCATTCCAGAGTATTCCCAATCTATAAGATAAAGCTTATTATTAGGATCAAATAAAAAGTTTGGAGAAATAGGATCGATATGGCATAGGCAGGTGGAAGAAGGAAGGGTGTTGAGTTTTGATTGAAGTTTTAAAACATTTTTTCTAACATCATTGTAATCTGCAAATGAAGAAGGACCGTTTCGTAAATCTTCATAATACTCTAATCTTGTAAAAGGATCAAAGGTGAAATCTGTTTTTAAATTTAAATCATGTAAACTTTTGATTTTTTGCATACAAAGTTTTGTATCCTCAAAATTATTTTCATCAGCAATTCGAGAATTATTTATAAATTTTGAGATTTTATAACCTGTTACAGGGTTTATATATATAACATCTTCGCTAATATAATAATCTTTTACTAATGAGTAAACAGTTGCCTCTGTGTGCCTTGAAATTAATTGATTACTTCCTTCGCCTGGAATACGAAGCAGGTAATCTTCATCAAAAACTGAAAATCTCATAAGGCGATTTGTCATCCCTTTTTGTAGTGCGTATACATTTGAAACATCGCAAGCTTCAACATTGAAAACGCTAGTTATTAAATTTATTATTTTTGATTGTAAACTTTCAGATTCATTATCAATATCTCTTAGATCTTCATAAGTTTTTATTGGGTAAGCGTCCCTAGGTCGTGCAACGTTTAAATAGCAATCACAAATGCTTTTATCTCCACAGAATAGTGCTTCTTCCCAAATTAATTTTTCTCTTGGATGTTTATGAAGTAGAGATTTAATATTTTGCACTAATGCTTTACTTGTTGATTTATTAAAATATCCAAAACTCAAAAGCGCATTACCAAAATTTTCGATTTTTGCAGGTTGCATTTGTCTTGAAACTCTAATAAAACTATCTTCTTCAGTGTAGTTTAAAACATCGTAAAAAGAAAATAACTCTGTGCGACTAAACGGATTTTTTGAAAAATAAATATCACAAGGTAGAATATATGTATTCTCAATTTTATCTTTCACAAGGCTTAATGAATATAAATTATCTTGCTTAATATAATTTGTGTTAACTACGATATTAACATTGTATTTTTCGGTTAAATATTCGTATTTCTCGCCCATGTAGCCAACAACAATAGTTATATCATAAATTCCAGTTAAATGAAGTTGTTTTATTAAGCGCTCTATTAATACTTCATCATTAACTTTAATTAGCCCTTTTGGAGTGCTTTGGAATGGTATCATTCTCATGCCCGTTCCAGCTGCTAAGATTATGGCATTGCGTGGTTTATTGTTCTTTAAGTATTCTAATGTTTTTGCTGTTGATTCATAATTTTTTGTTAGCCAGCCAGCTTTAATTAGTTTTTTTAGAGAGGAGTTGATGAGACCTAGAGAATATCCGCTTTTTTCTGTTAGTTCACGTTGCTTTAAGTATCCGTATTTTAAAATTATATCTAAAATTACATAATCACGTTTGTTCATAAAAATATCCTTTCTCTATGTTCACGAAAATATTTATATATATATCTAAATTATACAACAAAAATGAATAGAGTTCAACATAAATTCATAAAAAAGTAAAGTTTTGGTAAAATATTCACATCTTCAACACAATAAAATGCAGGTTATTGTAAAGAATTAGTGAATTTAATTAAGTTTTGTTCGTGAACTTTAAAAAATATATCAAAATAAATCGAATGTTTTTCTTCAAAAAAATCAAATGTAACATTTTTTATGAATTAAGACACGAATGAACTTGAAATGATATAATTAAAATTAAATTTATTGCAGGTGAGTTCAAAGCGTATTCACATTAAATTCATTGATTTCATCAAATAAAATAGAATTCTGTTTTTTAGTTGCAATATAAATTTTACACAACTTGACACTTAGGGTTGTTTTTGGTAAAATGTAATAAAATGAGTTTAAAGGCTTAAAATCTTAAAATATATCTATAAAAAGGATGAGAGAATTGAAAAAATATAAAATGAATTTAAAAAAAATTGTTCCAATTGCTATATCAATGGCGTTATTATTAACTATCATACCATTAAATATTTCTGCATTTGATCAAGCAAATGACGAGCAATCAAGTACACAAGAAGTTTCAACTATTCAAGAATCGGTAGCTGTTCAAGAACCTGTGAGCAATGAGCCACCTGTAAATAGTGAGCCACCTGTAAATAGTGAGCCACCTGTAAATAGT
>CAZVOQ010000217.1:0-564 GCA_964628475.1 uncultured Oscillospiraceae bacterium
ATGTGAACAAAAGCCAGAATATGCAGAGATAGTTAATTTTCAAATGACTGATAATTTACGTAAAATTTGCCAAAAACATAACGTTAAATTTGTTTTTATTTCAACGGATGCAATATATGAAGGTGAAAGCGTTCTTCTAAGTAAAGAAACAGATAGTATTTTACCACTAAATGTATATGCTAAAACAAAATTAATGGCGGAAGAAAAAGTTTTAGAAGATGAAAATTCTTTAATAATAAGAACAAATATGTACGGCTTTAATTATAGAAATAAAAATTCATTTAGCGAATGGGTTATGCAAGCTTTAATTTCAGATGAAACCTTAAATATGTTTTATGATGTTTATTTTTCACCAATATTAGTAAATAATTTAGTTAAAGTTATTGAACTGGCGATTATTAAAGATTTAAAAGGGATATATAATATTGGCTCTAAAAATAGAATAGATAAATATTCGCTAGGAAAACAAATTCAAAAAACTTTTCAAATTCCAGGTGTAATAAATTCAATTAGTGTAGAAAATTTTAATTTTAGTGCACCTAGAACAAATAATATGGGGCTAGA
>CAZVOQ010000217.1:574-2731 GCA_964628475.1 uncultured Oscillospiraceae bacterium
CTAGATTGCAGTAAAATAGAAAAGGACTTAGATATAGTTTTAAATACTGTGCAAGAAGACTTAGTAGAATATAAAAAGCTTTACGATGAAAAATATCCAGAAAAATTAAAACTAGGAGAATAATATGAAAAATAAAATTATTATAGGCAATTCAGTAATAACTAAAGACTCTAAACCATACTTTATTGCAGATATCGCTGCAAACCATGATGGAGATATTAATAGAGCATATAAATTAATAGAACTTGCAAAAGAATCAGGGGCTGATGCAGCAAAATTTCAAAATTTTAAAGCACATAAAATAGTTAGTGATGTTGGGTTTAAAAGCATGAACGGACAAGTTTCGCATCAAAAAAGCTGGAATAAATCAGTTTTTGAAGTTTATAAAGATGCAAGTGTTAGCGATGACTGGACACCACTATTAAAAGCAAAATGTGATGAAGTGGGAATAGAATATATGACTAGCCCATATGATTTTGAGGCTGTTGATTTAGTTGATGAATATGTTAATGCATATAAAATAGGCTCAGGAGATATTACATGGCATGAAATAGTAGAGTATATGGCAAGCAAAAATAAGCCAGTTATTTTATCAACAGGAGCAGCATCTTTAAAAGAAGTTGAAATGGCAATAGAAAAAGTATTAAATATTAATGAGCAATTAATTGTTTTACAATGCAATACAAACTATACTGCTGATGAGGAAAACTTCAAATACATTAATTTGAATGTGTTAAATCAATATCGTGAAAAATATCCAAATATTTTATTAGGCTTATCTGATCATACTATTGGATATACAACTGTTTTAGGAGCAGTAGCTTTAGGTGCAAAAGTTATTGAAAAACACTTTACTGATGATAAAACAAGAATAGGACCTGATCATAAATTTAGCACAACACCGAGTGAATGGAAAGAGATGGTTGAGCGCTGTAATGAATTACATCTAGCTTTAGGCGATGGAATTAAAAAGATAGAAGAAAATGAAATGCAAACTAGCAAGGTGCAAAAAAGAGGACTTTACTTAACTCGTAACTTAGAAAAAGGAAGCATTATAACTAAAGAAGATTTAGAAGCATTAAGACCTAGAAGTGATGAAGGGTTTGAGCCTTATGAAATAGATGATTTAATAGGCAAAAAAATAACTAAAGATTTAGAAATTGGAATTATGCTAAAAAGAGAGGATGTTTTATAATGATTAAAGGCAATTTAATATCTTTTCGAGCAGTAGAAAAAGAAGATTTACCACTTTTAAAAGCTTGGAGAAACAACGAAGATTATAGAAAATATTTTAGAGAGTATCGTGAATTAAATCTTGAAAACCAAGAGTATTGGTTTAATGAATATGTAATTAAAAGAAATGATACATTAATGTTTATGATAGTTAAAAATGATGATGCTAACACGCCTATTGGCTGTGCTGGATTATGCTATATTAACTGGGTGAATAGAACAGCTGATTTAAGCTTATATATAGGCGAAAATGATGTTTATATTGATGATAAAGGATATGCAAAAGAAGCCACCACAATGCTTTTTGATTATGGGTTTGGTGAATTAGCATTAAATAAATTATGGACTGAAATATATGAATTTGATGAAAAAAAATACAAGCTATACACTAGCCTTAATATGAAACAAGACGGATTATTAAGAGAAAATTATTTTCATAAAGGAAAATTTCATAATTCAAGAATGATGTCTATTTTAGCTAAAGAATATCTAATTAATAATTAAGAGGTACTTATGAAAATACTAGCAATTATACCAGCTAGAAGCGGTAGTAAGCGTATTAAAAATAAGAATATAAAAAAATTTAACGGCAAGGAAATAATATCATATTCAATTACAACTGCTATTGATAGTGGCATATTTGATGATGTTATAGTTTCTACTGATTCTAAAGAAATAGCGAATGTTTCAATAGAGTATGGAGCACAAATTCCTTTTATGCGAAGTGAAAAAAATTCAGATGATTTTGCAACTACAACTGATGTTATTTTAGAAGTTTTAAATGAAATGAAACTCTTAAATAAAGAATATGATATGGTTTGTTGTATTTATCCTACAGCACCTTTTGTTGATGTAAATATTTTAAAAAAAGCAAAAGAAATTTTAGAAAACCAAAATGCTAATAGTGTATTTCCAATAGTTAGT
>CAZVOQ010000218.1:0-2721 GCA_964628475.1 uncultured Oscillospiraceae bacterium
TCTTTTCTTGAAACAGTTAATATACCCTCATTTTCAAAGTATTTAAGCATTCGAGAAACAACCTCTCTTGCACTTCCTAAATATTTTGCAATTTCCATATGAGAGAAGTGTATTGCAGTTCCATTTTTAATATATTCATCGTATAAAAATATGGCTAATCGTTTATCAAAGCTATAAAATAGAATTTGTTGCATTGTCCACATTACATCCGATAGCCTTTGAGCTTTTATTTTATTAGTGAAGTTTTCAATATAAATGTTATTTTCTATTAGTTCTGAAACTGCATCACTATTTAATATCACAACTTTAGAATCAACCTCGGCGTCAACATAAACATCAAAAGTTATCTCGGTTAATACACAAGATGCCGTTAAAATACAAACTTCGCTCGGTGAAATTCTATAAAGCGTAACTTCTTTTCCTTCATCAGACATAATATACACTCTTAAACTACCCGAAACTAAAAACATAATCCCTAAGCAATCTGTATCAGCACTATGTATATTTTGCCTTGCTGAGTAAGTTTTATACGTGGAATTTTCATCTATATAATTAATATCTTTCTCTGTTAAATTTTTAAAATCACTGTCGGCATTTAAAATAAAATCGATTTTTTCTTTTTTATTCATAATATATAACCATCCTTTTTATACTTTCAAGTTTATTATATCATATATTGCCCTATATTCAATTAAAAAAATAAAACGATGAAGATATTTCATCGTTTTATCTTAATTTTATTATTCTTTTTCGATTAAATCAATAAATAATTCATCTAATTGCTTTTTCTCAACTATATCAGGTGAATTAGTCATAACTTCGCCTGAATTTTGCACTTTAGGGAACGCCATAACATCTCTAATTGAATCATGATCTCCCATTAACATACAAAGTCTATCTAGCCCATAAGCCATACCACCATGTGGAGGTGCTCCATATTTGTAAGCTTCAATTAAAAACCCGAAGTTTTCTTGCATTCTTTCTTGTGTAAAACCTAGTATTTTAAACATTTGGCTTTGAAGTTCTGGATTTGAGATTCTAATAGAACCACCACCTAGCTCTACGCCATTTAAAACCATATCATATGCTTTTGCATTGCATTCGCCTGGATTAGTTTCTAATTTGTCTAAATCTTCTTCTTTTGGCATTGTAAATGGATGATGAACTGAAACATATCTATTATTTTCTTTATCAAATTCAAATAAAGGAAAATCTGTAACCCATAAGAAATTATATTGATTTACTTTAATTAAATCAAACTTCTTAGCAATATGAAGCCTTAAAGCTGATAATGCCGCAAAAACAACTGAATTTTATTCACTTGCAACAATTAATAAAACATCGCCCACTGTAACGCCTGCTTTTTCTCTTATTGCTGAAATTTCTTCGCTAGTTAGAAATTTTTCAAAACTTGAAGTTTCATTTTCGCTTGTAATTCTAGTATAAGCAACGCCTTTTGCACCATAAGTTTTCGCAACTTCTGTTAGCTTATCAATTTCTTTTCTTGTTAGTTTATCACTTAAACCTTTAGCAACAATACATCTAACGCTACCACCAGCTGTTAAAGCATTTTTAAATACAACAAACTCTGTGTTTAAAAGCTCTGGTGAAATATCGCATAACTTCATTTCAAATCTTGTATCTGGCTTATCACTGCCGTATTCTTCCATTGCTTTTTTATAGCTCATTTTTTCAAACGGAACTTTAATATCAGCACCTAAAACATCTTTAAAAACTTTTTTTATAAAGCCCTCGTTCATGCTTTGGATATCTTCTTCATCAACATATGCCATCTCTAAATCGATTTGAGTGAATTCTGGCTGTCTATCTGCTCTTAAATCTTCATCTCTAAAGCACTTTGCAATTTGCATATATCTATCAAATCCGGAAAGCATTAATAACTGTTTATACAGCTGTGGACTTTGTGGAAGTGCAAAGAATTTGCCTGGCTGAACACGTGATGGAACAATATAATCTCTTGCCCCTTCTGGAGTTGATTTAACTAGTATTGGAGTTTCAACTTCTATAAAATCATTATTATCAAAATAATCTCTTGCAATTTTAGTTATTTTATGGCGAAGAACTATAGCCTCATTAACTTTATTTCTTCTTAAATCCAAATATCTATATTTTAATTTTAATTCTTCATTAACATTTAAATCATCTTTAATTTCAAAAGGAGTAGTTTGTGCTTTTGAAAGAATTTTAAATTCACTAACTTTTATTTCAATTTTACCTGTTGGTATATTTAAATTTGCTTTTTCTCTTAAAGAAACAACGCCTTTTGCCATAACAACAAACTCACTTCTTAAAGTTTTTGCTTTTTCTAAAAGTGATTTATCAGCTTTATCATCAAAACTTAATTGAATAACACCCTTTGAATCTCTTAAATCGCAAAAAACCATTGCTCCTAAATCTCTATTTTTTGCTATATATCCAGCTACTACAACTTCACTGCCTACCATTTCTTCAGTAACTCTAATTGAATAATGGCTTCTTCTCATATTTCCCATACTTTCCATAATATGATACTCCCTTTCTTTATTATAAATTTAATTGATTTTTAATATCTTTTGATAAATCAAGAGTTATTTCTTCTCTAGTTTTCATATTTTTAGCTGTTGCTTTTTGTGATTTTATTTCATCTTCACCTAAAACAACAGTGAATAAAGCCGAAACTTTATCTGCATATTTCATTTGAGCTTTTAGGCTTCTATTCAT
>CAZVOQ010000219.1:0-2712 GCA_964628475.1 uncultured Oscillospiraceae bacterium
AAAACTAGGCGATGGTAAAGGCTGTGCTGCTGGTTGTTTAGGCTGTAAATATGCAGTTGCACCAGAAGCAGAAGGAGGTAATGCGTAATGGGATTAAATATGTTAGATCCAATGAGCTTGCTTTCAATATTCTTTAGCATGACTCTTGTAGACAACTATGTATTAGTTAAATTCTTAGGTATCTGCCCATTCTTAGGCGTATCTAAAAAATTAGATTCTTCAGTTGGTATGTCTGCTGCTGTAACATTCGTTATGGTAATGGCAACAGCTGTAACTTGGCCGATATACACATATCTTTTAGAGCCAAACGGACTTGAATATCTAAACACAATTTCTTTTATTCTAATTATTGCTTCTTTAGTTCAATTAGTTGAAATCGTGCTTAAAAAGTTTATTCCTGCTCTTTATAATTCTCTTGGTGTATTCCTGCCTCTTATCACAACAAACTGTGCTATTCTAGGTGTTACACTTTTAAATATTGAAAGTGGATATTCATTTATAGAAAGTATTGTTGCATCTTTAGGAGCTGGTATTGGTTTCTTAATTGCAATGGTATTATTCACAGGTGTAAGAAGTACTTTAGAATACGCTAAGCCACCAAAATCATTTGAAGGTCTTCCGATAACTCTTGTAGCTGCATCAATGGTTTCAGTATCATTTATGGGCTTTGGCGGTATTATCGAAAGCCTGTTCGGGGCATAGGGGGTAGAGTATGGATATGAATAGTATTATAACAGCGATAGCTATTATTGCTGGTACTGGCGTTATTGCAGGTATTGTTTTAGTTTTAGCTGCAAAATTTATGTATGTTTATGAAGATCCAAGAATTGGTCTTGTAAATGAATGTCTACCTGGTGCCAACTGTGGTGCTTGTGGATATGCAGGCTGTGCTGACTATGCTAAGGGCATTGTTGAAACAGATGCAGATATTACACTATGTATTCCAGGTGGTGCATCAACTATTGCTGCAGTTGGTAAAGTTATGGGTAAATCAGCAAGTGCTGGCGTTAAAAAAGTTGCAGTTGTTGCTTGCCAAGGCTTTGATCATAACACAAGCAAAAAATTTGAATATCAAGGTATTCAAAGCTGTGCGGCTGCTTCAAGTATGTATGCAGGTCCTAATGCATGTTCTTATGGCTGTGTAGGCTATGGCGACTGTGTTGTTTCATGTAAGTTTGATGCAATCGAAGTTGTTAATGGTGTTGCGGTTGTTATTCAAGATAAATGTACAGGATGTATGGCTTGTGTTAAAGCTTGTCCTAAAAATATTATCGAAACAATCCCAGACACTGATAATCCAGCTGTTCTTTGCCAAAGCAGAGATAAAGGTGCTGTAGCTAGAAAAGCTTGTAAAAAAAGCTGTATTGCATGTACAAAATGTGCTAAAGTTTGTCCAACAAATGCTATCACAATTGAAAACAATCTAGCTTACATCGATCAAGAATTATGTATAGCTTGTATGCAATGTGCTTCAGAATGCCCAACTAATGCAATCGAAGTTCCAAATGCAAGATAATTAATAATCAAAATAAAAAAACTCCTATTTGAAATATTCAAATAGGAGTTTTTGTTTTATAAAATTATATTATACGTATTTAAAAACTCTAAAAAGCTAGGAATTAGCCAAAATACAATAAATCCGATAGAGAATATAGAGTATAAAGCAGTTTTATATGTGTATTTATCAAACATTTCAATTGATGAAATACTATCTGAAATTGAAATGTTTTTAACAGGTAGTTTAAAAATTAAATTTGCAAATAATCCTGCTGTTAGCAACATTGGGACGATATCATCAAAAAAAGGTATCCTTGAAAGAACAAGTTCACTTATTGATTTAAATGAAAAAACAAAATTAGAATTTATATCGATTATAATAGGAATTAAACCGCTAGATAAAATACTTGTTCCTATTTGATTTGGAAATTCTCTAAAGCAGGTCATGAAAAATCCAAAACATAAAATTAAGTCTATATACCAATAAACAACCTTATTTTTTTGCATAAATGTTGTTATAACTAAAAATGGAATTAATAAGATAACCCATTGAGGGTGCCAGTAAAGCCCGTAAAAAAATAAAATATAAACTGCCATTGTTATATACATGCTTATATAGTTAATATTCTCTTTTTTGCAATAAAAGTATGAAAAAACACAGATTAATGCATATAAAAATAGGAAAACAGAAACAGGCTCAAATGTTGTATCAAATGTAGGTGTTAATATTCTTTCAAACATTAATTTAGTGAAAACTGAGGCATTTCCAGTTCGCCCTATGAATAATAACGTTGTAGGGATATAAAGCCAAAATGATAGCAATGTATACTTTGCTAAATTTAAGATTTTTTTCTCTTTTAATAATAATAAAGGGATAAATGCAAGTAGGGAAAAGAATTTAAAAACAGCACTAATACCAATTAAAATTGAAAATTTCTTTAAATCATCTTTGATGTAAAATCTAATTGCCCAAAGCATAAAAAACAGGCAAAATGTATCATATTGCCCCATTATAAAAGGCGAGAAGAAAGCAATTGGATTAAATAAAAAGAATAATGAAGCGATATAAGATAAATTTTGTGAAAGCTTTAAATCTTCGCAAACTTTTTTTATCATGTATCCACAGCCAATAAAAAATAGAGTGGATAAAATTTTCGTGTAAAACACTAGAATATCGCCATTAACATTAATGGAAAATAATTTTGTGATTATATA
>CAZVOQ010000220.1:0-2711 GCA_964628475.1 uncultured Oscillospiraceae bacterium
AATAACTAAAATCAGAGCTTAAAATTATTATAATTTTAAGCTCAGTTTTATAGTTAAGGGTTTATATATAATAATAGTAATAAATAGAGTTAAAAAAAGAAAATAGGAGATTTGTTAAAATGGCAAATATAGATGTAATTAAATTAGCGGAATTTTTTGAAAAAAGTAGTATTGCAAAATTAAGCTACTCAATTAATGATGAAAAAATTGTTTTAGAAAAATATAATCAAGCAGCACCAGTTATGCAAAATATTGCACCAGCCCCTCAAGTAGTGAGCACAAACGTTGTGGCAAACACTGCAAAAATCGAAGTTGCATCTGATGATTCACTAGAGAAAGTTAAAGCGCCTTTAGTTGGTGTTTTCTATGCAGCAAAATCACCGGGGGAAGCTCCATTTGTTTCAATTGGCGATACAGTTAAAAAAGGACAAATCCTATGCTTAATTGAAGCTATGAAAATGATGAGCGAAATAACAGCTCCAGTAGATGGAGTAATAAAAAGTGTTAAATTTAAAAATGAAGATGTTGTAGCATTTGATGATGTGTTATTTGAAATTTTAGTTTAAGACTGAAAAAGGAGAAGCTAAATGTTAAAAAGAGTATTAGTAGCTAATAGAGGCGAAATTGCTATAAGAATTATTAGAGCTTGCAGAGAATTAAATATTGAAACAGTGGCTGTTTATTCAACTGCCGATAAAGATGTTCTACATATACAAACAGCAACTACTTCTGTTTGTATTGGACCTGCAAAAGCAGCCGATAGCTACTTAAATGTAAATAATATAATCTCAGCAGCTATTGCAACAAAATGTGATGCGATTCATCCAGGTTATGGCTTTTTATCAGAAAATTCAGATTTTGCTAGAAAATGCCAAGAGCATGGAATTAAATTTATTGGTCCAAAAGCTGAGGTAATTGATAATATGGGCAATAAAGCGAAAGCAAAATCTTTAATGATTTCAGCAGGAGTACCAGTTGTTCCAGGCTCTGAAGGTGTTTTAGATGATTATAAACATGCCCAAGCAATGGCAGAACAAATAGGATACCCAGTTTTATTAAAAGCATCTAGTGGCGGCGGCGGAAGAGGAATTAGAATAGTTAATTCAAAAGATGAACTATTAGATAATTATAATTCAGCATCCCTAGAAGCTGTTAACTGCTTTGGTGATGGAAGCTTATATATGGAGAAATATGTGTATGCTCCAAAGCATATCGAATTTCAAATTCTAGCAGATAATTTTGGTAATGTTTTTCATTTAGGTGAAAGAGATTGTTCAATTCAAAGACGTGGGCAAAAATTATTAGAAGAAGCTCCAAGCCCTGCTTTAAGTGATGATTTACGCGAAAAAATGGGAGAGGCTGCTGTTAAAGCAGCAAAAGCTGCAAACTATACAAATGCAGGCACAATTGAATTTATTTTAGATAAAGACAATAATTTTTACTTTATAGAAATGAACACAAGAATTCAAGTTGAGCATCCAGTTACAGAAATGATAACAGGTATTGATATAGTAAAAGAGCAATTAAGAATTGCTTCAAATTTAGCTTTAAGCTTTAAAGAAGTTAAGTTTTCAGGGCATGCTATTGAGTGCAGAATAAATGCAGAAGATACTCAAAATGATTTTGCTCCATCTCCAGGTAAAATAGAATTTTTGCATTTTGCAGGAGGAAATGGAGTTAGAGTTGATAGCAGTATTTATAATGGTATGCAGTTAGTTCCTTTTTATGATTCAATGATTGGAAAAATAATCGTTCATGGGGCAACTCGCCTTGAAGCTGTTAGAAAAATGAGAAGAGCATTAGAAGAAACAGTTATCCTTGGAGTTAAAACAACTTTAGAATTTCAGCATTTATTAATGTATCATAAAGAAGTGTTAAAAGGTGATTACAACACATTCTTTGTTGGAGAAAATATAGATAATATTTTAAAGGCTTATAAAGAAGCAGCAGGTGAATAATGAATCCATTTCAAAATAGAAAAATCTTTTTAAATAAATTAGCAGAGCAAAAGCCGTCTAATTTTAGTAAAGTTAGTGTTACTACAAAAATGATAGTTTGTAAAAGTTGTCAGAATGAAGTTGAGAACACACAAATTAGAAATAATAATAATATTTGCCCTTTATGTGGATACTACTTTCCACTTTCTGCAAGAAGAAGACTTGAGGGGCTTTTTGACAATGCAAAATATAGAGAATTATTTTCTAATATCGTAACTGCTGATCCATTATCATACCCAAGTTATGATGAAAAAATACAAGGATTAAGAGAAAATACAGGTTTGAAAGAATCAGTAGTTTGTGCAGTTGGCGAAATTAATAATGTAAGAACAGCAGTTGCAGTTATGGATACTAGATTTTTAATGGGTAGCTTAGGTAGCGCAACTGGCGAAAGAATAACGCAGTTATTTGAGTATGCAACAAGATTTAAAATGCCAGTAGTTATTTTTACTGCCTCAGGCGGAGCTAGAATGCAAGAGGGGATATATTCTTTATTCCAAATGGCAAAAACAGCAGCAGCTTTAAAAGCGCATAGTGATAAAGGCTTATTATATATAACTGTTTTAACAAACCCTACTACTGGTGGTGTTACAGCATCGTTTGCATCTCTTGGAGATATAATAATCGCTGAGCCAAAGGCATTAGTGGCTTTTGCAGGACCTAGAGTTATAGAGCAAACTATAAGACAAAAACTTCCAGAAGGCTTTCAAACAG
>CAZVOQ010000221.1:0-2702 GCA_964628475.1 uncultured Oscillospiraceae bacterium
TAAATACTTATATAATCCATACCTATGACACTTTTTATAAAATAAAATGCAAATCCAAATATTTACAAAATGAATTCTAAAACTATGTAATATTTGCAAAATTGATAAAGAGCTTTTCACTCCGACTCGTGCCCAAAAAACGATAGTTTTATATGTTTTTATAGCAAAAGATTATTCCTAATATAAAAACTCTGCTTTATATTATAAATACAAGGGAATGACTTTTGCCATTCCCTTGTATTTTTTATTCGCAATTTTCTTTATAGGTATTACACTTTAATTCCTGCCGTTTTTATATTTTTTTATATACTACTAATTATTATATCTAATAAATCAGCCATAATTTCTTCTAAACTCACTTCATCACTTGTTGTTAAGGTAAAGTTCAAAATTTCATTATCTGCATTTAGTAATGTACCCATCGCTATTTTTACGCCATCTGAATTTTTTGCAGCATCGATATTTATAATATCATCTCCCTCTGCTGTTTCATCAATACTTGTTTCTGATACAAATTCGCCATGCACTCCATGTAAATCTGTTGCAATTTGAGTGTATGATGCACGAAGGGTGTATTCTGCATTATTTTTAGCGTAATTAATTTGAGCAATAGAGTTTGACACAACTATATAATGAGCAACCTGTGCGTCTTCAGGCGCCTTTAAATCGATATCTAGTTGCAATTTAAAATCATCACTTGAGTTCACTTCTATATAAGGGCTAACAACGCCTACGCCTGCCCCAATACCTTCCTCGGATTCATCTTCAACTTCTTCATTTACAACTTCTTCGCTTTGTGATACTTGAGTATCTTCACTAGAAATACTTTCTTCTTTTTCACTAGCACATGCAGTTAAAAATAAAGATATCGCTAGCATCGCTGTAATAAATTTAATCTTCATAAAATTCTCCTTAAATTTAAGCTTTAAAATCTTCTATTAATTTAACTTTATCTTTTCTATCCATTAATTTATAATAATATAGCCAATCCTCGATATTGTCAAGGGAAATTGTGGTAGAGCTAAATGGGATAGTTTCTATTTTGTTAATATTAAGTGGCAGATAGTAGTCCATATCTTGTTTTGTAATTGTAAATCCTGCTATCACATCCACTTCCACTTCATCAATTAAAAACTCCATAAATGCCTTTGTTTTATATCCTGTGTTATCGCCCTTATCATATAGCTTTCCGATTTTCAAAAACAGCTCTTTAATCGCATCAGCATCTTCTTCTAAAATCATTATATCAATATCATTAAATTCTCTAACTATCCCTTTAAAATAAAGCAACCCAGATGCGCCAAGGGCAAATTTTATATTGTTTTTATTTAATAGGAATGCTATTTTTTCTAAAACTATTAATTTTTGATTCATTAAAACTCTCCATCAAATTTAAATTCAATTTATATATTTTATTGATTATATTGCATTAATTTTCATTGTAAATTTCTATAATATCATTTGCTATATCAAGCCAATACTCATATTCAATATCTTCATTTAGTTTTTTAGTATCCACATTAAGTGGAACATTATTCTCTTTCATTATTTTAGCTATATCTAATATATATTCTTTTGTTTCATCCTGAGCGTAGTATTTTTCATTATTAGAGCCTGAATACACCGTAGCTTCAAGGGCACCGCCCATTAAACTAATTTCTTTATTATCTAGCATTTCAAATTCAATTTCAAGAACACCATCTGAGCCACCCGCCACATTAAAATTCGACAGATCCTCAAAGCTATAATATGTATTTCTAAAAGCAGAATATGTATAAACTCCATCTAATGTAAATTTATTAAAATAAATCAGGCTTACTGCACCTAAACTAAAGCCAATTATTATTCCAATAAACGCAATTCTTTGCATGAATCTATCATTTTTTCTAAATATCTTAAGCACAAAATACATTAATGCTGAATAAGAAAAAATAATTGGAAACACCGACAATTTGCTTGTAATAAAATATACAGTATCCTTAAATCTTATATCATAATATAGCCCTACAGCCATAACTGTTGCCATCATTGTTAATATAATTATTGGAATTAAAACTATCGCTACTAGCAATCTAACCCCAAATGGCATTTCTTTTTTATTTATAAAATTCATTAATTAGCTCCTTGCATGCTCTTGATTTACAGGCTTTGATTATTTTAAATATATTTTAATCTGTATTTATTAATATATTCTAAAAAAGAATAGCTACACAATTAAAAACTGCATAGCTACTCATTAACTAAATTTTATTCTTCGCTTTCGCTAACGCCTTCGTAGTCTACTTCAAAACTAGTTTGGCAGTTTGGACAAGCACAATCTGGTGAGAAAAGCATTTCTTCATCCATGCAAACTATTTCCATACAGCTTGGGCATTCGATTTCATAAATTGGATTTTCATCATCATGGTGATGATGTCCACCACAACCACATTCGCAGTCGTCGTCATCGCAGCAATCTTCAAAATCATCAAAATCTTCATCATCGTATAGAAGAGCATCTTCAACGTCGCTTAAATCTTCATCGATAGCATCAATTTCTTCAAAAATTTGCTCGATATCCCCCTCATGTTGGCTCACTTCTTGTGTTAAATCATCAAGCAAGTCTACAAGTGCTAATAAAACTTTGTTTTCATTTGTGTTAGCTTCTATTCCAAGCCCGTCACAAAGACCTCTGATGTACGCTAATTTTTCTGTAAGTGATA
>CAZVOQ010000222.1:0-2625 GCA_964628475.1 uncultured Oscillospiraceae bacterium
AGGTTAGCCTATCTCCTTTTTTAGTGGAATTTATTTTGATTTTATGTTATAATTTAAAAAACTATGATTTTTTTTCATTATAGTTTAAAAAGTTTTATAAAAGAATAAATTTTGCTTTTTAAAGGAATAGTATAATAAACTATAAGTTTTTTTAAAAAATTAAAGTTCGCTTATAGAATTATTAATTAAAAGGTGGAGAATATGTCGGTTAATATTACTGGGATAAGAAAATTATCGCTTGCTGATAAAGCAGGGCTTAAAATAGAAGATGAGTTAATTAGTATTAATAATAATGATATTAACGATGTGTTAGATTTGCAGTTTTTTTCTGCTGAAAATACACTTGATTTAAACATAAATAGGAATGGCGAAAGCATCAATATCAAAATAATAAAAAATGATGAATATGAAGATTTAGGATTTGAATTTAATACCTATTTAATAGACAAGCATCATTTTTGTAAAAACAAATGCGTGTTTTGTTTTGTAGATCAATTACCAAAAGGATTAAGAAAAAGTTTATATTTTAAAGATGATGATGAAAGATTATCGTTTTTATTTGGAAACTATATAACGCTAACTAATCTTTCAAAAAGAGAAATTGATAGAATAAAATTAATGAAAATTTCTCCGATTAATATATCAGTTCATGCAACTGATGAAGATGTTAGAGAAAAAATGATGAAAAACCCTAGTTCCAGAAAAATCAATAAATTAATGAAAGAATTTGCTGATGCAAACATAACTATGAATGCCCAAATTGTTTTATGTAAAGGATATAATGATGGAAAAATTTTAGAAAAAAGTATAATTGATTTACAAAATTTATATCCTAATTTGCAAAGTGTTGCAATTGTTCCACTTGGAGTTACAAGATATAGAGAAAATTTAGAAAAATTAGAAACTTTTACTAAGGAAGATAGCGTTAATATCATAAATCAAGTTCATAATTTAACAAAAGATTTTGAAGAAAAATATAATCATAAATTAGTTCATTTAGCAGATGAGTTTTTTTTAAGAGCTGAAATGGAAATTCCACCAGCAGAATATTATGGAGATTTTGCCCAATTAGAAAATGGCGTTGGAATGGTGAGAGATTTTATTGATGGATTTTTTAGTGAAATAGAATATACATCAAATCCAAAAAAGGTTATCACAGCTGATATAGCAACAGGCATGGCAATGTATCCAGTTATGTGTGATGTAATTAAAAAACTAGAAAAAATTTATCCAGATAAAATAAATATAAAAGTTCATGGGATTGATAATGATTTCTTTGGCGGAAATGTTTGGGTTACAGGGCTTTTAGTAGCCACTGATTTAATTAATCAATTAAAAGGAAATTTAATTTCAAACACTTTATACTTATGCGAGGATATGTTAAGAAGTGAAAAAGATTTATTTTTAGATGATAAAACGCCAAAAGATATAGAAGATAATTTAAATATAAAAACAGTATTTTATAAAAATGATGGAATGAGTTTAGTCCAAAAGCTGTTTGATATAGAATTTTAAAGGAGGAAAAGCATATGCCAAAACCAATTATTGCAATAGTAGGCAGACCTAATGTAGGAAAAAGTACGCTATTTAATAAATTAATAGGTGCAAGAATTAGTATTGTTCAAGATACACCGGGTGTTACTAGAGATAGGATTTATGCCGATGGATCATGGCTGAATAAAGATTTTTTATTAGTTGATACAGGCGGTATTGAGCCGATAAACGATAATTCAATATTAAAACATATAAAACAACAAGCACAAATTGCTATTGAAACAGCAGAGGTGATTTTGTTTGTAACAGATATTAGAAGTGGTGTGACAGCTTCAGATTATGAAGTTGCAACGATGCTTTTAAAAAGCGGAAAACCAGTTGTTTTAGTGGTTAATAAAGTGGATAGTGTTGGTGCTGTTCCAGATGATTTTTATGATTTTTATTCATTAGGAATAGGCGAGCCTTTCGCTGTTTCTTCTGTTCATGGTCATGGTACTGGTGATATTTTAGATGAATGTTTTAAACATATTGATTTTACTAAAGAAGATCCAGATGAAGATGAAAATATATCAGTTGCAATCATAGGCAGACCAAATGTTGGTAAATCTAGCCTTGTGAATAAAATTTTAGGGCAAGAAAGAATGATTGTCCGTGATGAGAGTGGCACAACTCGTGATGCTGTTGATAGCTATATTGAAAATAAACATGGTAAATTCATTATAACGGATACTGCTGGAATGAGAAAAAGAGGCAATGTAGATGAAGGAATCGAAAGATTTGCTGTTATTCGTGCTTTAGCTGCTGTTGAAAGAAGTAAAGTATGTGTTATCATGATAGATGCAACTCAAGGGTTTGTAGAGCAGGATTCTAAAATAGCAGGCTTTGCTCACGAACAAGGAAAAGCGTGTATTATTGCTGTTAATAAATGGGACGCAATAGAAAAAAATGATAAAACAATGGAGCAGTATAGAAAAAGATTAATAGAAGATTTTAGTTTTATGTCTTACGCACCAATTATATTTATTTCAGCTGAAACAGGGCAAAGAATAGATAAGCTGTTTGAATTAATTAAATTTGTAGACGATCAAAATGCGTTTAGAACAACTACGGGTGTTTTAAATGACATACTAG
>CAZVOQ010000223.1:0-2574 GCA_964628475.1 uncultured Oscillospiraceae bacterium
GTTTTATTGATAAAATAAAAGAAGATGGCAGAATTCACACAACATTTAATCAAACGGAAACAAGAACGGGCAGGATATCTTCTGGTGAGCCTAATTTACAAAATATTCCAGTTAGAACAAAATTAGGACAAGAATTAAGAAAGTTTTTTATTGCAAAAGAAGATAATGTTTTACTAGATGCCGATTACTCACAAATAGAGCTTCGCATTTTAGCTCATATGAGTAAAGACGAGGTTATGTGTGATGCATTTATTAATAATTTAGATATTCACACGCAAACAGCTGCTAAAGTGATGAAACTTCCAGTGGAAATGGTTACAAGTGAATTTCGTAGCAGAGCAAAGGCTGTAAATTTTGGTATTGTTTATGGAATAGGTGCATTTAGTCTTGCAAAAGATATTAATATTTCAGTTAAAGAAGCCGATAATTTTATTAAAGAATATTTAGAGAATTTCAAAGGCGTTAAAAAATATATGGACGATATAGTTATAACAGCTAAAGAAAATGGCTATGTAACCACTCTTTTTAATAGAAAGAGATTGCTTCCAGAAATTAATAATTCTAATAAAATGATACAAGCACTAGGCAAAAGAATGGCACTAAACACGCCAATTCAAGGAACAAGTGCAGATATTATAAAAATAGCTATGGTAAAAGTTTATAATAGATTGGAAAAAGAAAATCTAAAGGCAAAATTAGTTTTGCAAGTGCATGATGAACTGATAGTTGAATGCCCAAAAGATGAAAAAGAAATTGTATCAAAAATATTAAAAGAAGAAATGGAAAATGCAGCATCGCTAATTATTCCTCTAAAAGCAGATGTCAATGTGGGTGAGAATTGGTATGATGCAAAAGGCTAAAATATAAGCTGGGTATGAGATTTTTTAATAATATATTTAGTAGGAGTATTACCTATAAATTAATATTAAGAAATCTTAAAAATTAAAGAGAGGAATAGTGGCAAATATGAAAATTGAAGAATTTAAAATTGAGCATGTCCAAGAAGTTTTATCACTTCATGCAGATGTAGCAGATGGCTGGGGCATAAAAGGGCTTGTTAATGATGCTCAAAATCAAAACACGAAAAGCTTTATAATAAAAAAAGATAATAAAATTATTGCTTACTGCTCTTATCTAGTTATAGATGATGCAGAGCTTGTATTTATCTGTGTGGATAAAAATTATAGAAGGCAGGGTGTGGCTGAATTTTTATTAAAAGAAACGATTAAAATAATAAATCAATCACTTATAATTTTAGAAGTTAGAAGCCAGAACTTTGCTGCTATTAATCTATATAAAAAACTAGGATTTAAAGAAATTGGAATTAGAAAGAATTTTTATTCTTTTCCAGATGATGATGCACTAGTTTTAGAACTTACTTTAAAGGAGAAAAATATATAAATGTTAGTTTTAGGAATTGAAACTAGTTGCGATGAAACGGCTGTTTCTGTTGTTAAAGATGGAAGAGAAGTGCTTTCAAATATAATAAATTCACAGGCGGATGAGCATGGGATGTATGGCGGAGTAGTGCCTGAAATTGCATCAAGAAGACATATAGAAAATATTTCTTTAGTTGCTCATAATGCAATAGAAAAAGCAGGCATTAACTATAATGATATAGATGCAATTGCAGTTACGTATGCGCCAGGATTAATAGGGGCATTATTAGTTGGAATAAATTTTGCAAAAGGCTTAAGTTATTCTTTAAATAAGCCTTTAGTGCCTGTTCATCATATTAGAGGGCATATAGCTGCTTTATACATAGAATATAAAGATTTAAAGCCACCATTTATATGTCTTGTTGCCTCAGGTGGGCATAGCCATATTGTTGCAGTTGATAGCTATACAGATTTTAAAGTTATTGGAAGAACTATTGATGATGCGGCAGGCGAAGCGTTTGATAAAGTGGCTAGAACACTAGGGCTTGGATATCCAGGTGGTCCTGCTATTGCAAAAGCTGCTTTAACAGGAGATAAAAAAGGATATAAACTGCCAACTCCAAATACCCAAAATATATACGATGTTAGCTTTTCAGGATTAAAAACAGCGGTTATTAATATTTATAACACTAATAATATGAAAGGCATACAAACTAATATTAATGATTTATCAGCATCATTTGAAGAAAAAGTGGCAACTATGCTCAGCGATAATTTAATTAATGCAGCTAAAGAATATAAATATGAAAAAGTTGCAATCGCAGGAGGCGTTGCAGCAAATACACGCTTGCGTGAATTGATATTAGAAAAAATAGATAAAGATAATTTTTATTGTCCGAATATTCAATTATGCACTGATAATGCTGCTATGATTGCATCTCAAGGGTATTATGAATTTTTAAGCGGAAAAACAGCAGATTTGAATTTAAATGGTATTGCAAACTTGGATATTAGCCTTGCCTAAATAAAAAAATACGCATTTTGCTTGACTTTTTTTTAAGATTAAGTAAAATAATTATATAGAAATAATAATTTGAATATGAGAATTCAAATTTTAAATAATAAAAATATAAGTGAGGTAATTATTATGATTTTACAGCAATTAAAAACAATTATCGCAGAACAACTAGAAATT
>CAZVOQ010000224.1:0-2484 GCA_964628475.1 uncultured Oscillospiraceae bacterium
CATAACTTATTCTACTAATATATTCTTCTTTTTCTTTTTTATTTCTATATCCCCATTCATTAATTTTTTTAATCACAAAGTAGCTTAAAACAGATACAACACTTGAAACAATAATTAGAATAATATTAACATTCGTAAGCATTATTATATATATAATAAATAAACTAAAAGCCACTAATAATTCAATCAGTGTTTGCCAGATAGCCTCTGTGCTTGAAAAATTTCCCCAAGTTGTAGCCATTGCTTTATCAATCTTTTTATTAATTCCATCATCATCTAAATATGGATACGACATCATAGCCTTTTTTTGGTTTATTAGCCCACTAATATAAAGTCTTGTGTCCAATTTTCCAGTTGCATTAAATCGATCAAAATACACGTTTAATCCATTAAAAATCATAAGTGATAGCGTAAAAAGTAGTACCGCTATTAAAACCTTTCCCCCACTTGAATTTATTTCAAGCATATTTAAAATAACTGGAGCCATAAAAAGCTCAGTTAAATTTAAACTAACGGTGATAAGCACTATTAATAAATTAACTAATATTAAAGATTTTCCTCTCGTCCATGAAGTTTTTAGCATAAACATAGTGGTATCAAAACTCGAATATTTTTTCTCTTTTTCCATAAGCACACCCATTCCTTTCTCAATGCTTTGCTTAGTTTTGCCCTTTTAATACGTATAATTGGCAAAATCCCACTATTACCTTATAGCGAAAATCACAAAACACAAAGTTTGAAAATTTGTTTTCAAACTTATATTTTTTTAATCATTTTATTTTCTAATTATATCTTATACTAAAAAGTCCCCCTTGTGTTATTTGGGGGACGAATTGTATTTTTTAGGGGATAAATTGCTATAACGGTAGTAAAATTTCGGTTGTAAAAGCGCCATCTTCGCTATTTCTTGTTATAAAGCCGTCTAACTTTTTCACAATACTATCTATACGAACAAGGCCAAACCCATGATTTTCCCCCTTTGTTGTTGTAAATAAACTGCCTATTTTAATTTGCTTTTTATTTTTTGTAAAATTAGTAAATGATATATAAAACTGATTTCCTTTAACATCAATATAAATTCTAATTAATCTTTCATCTTTTTCTAAATTAAGGCTAGCTTCAATGGCATTATCAAATAAATTTCCAATAATAACGCATAAATCCACTTCAGAAATATTTAATTTAACTGGGATATTCGCATCAATCGTTGTTTGTATTTCTTTTGATTTTGCAAGCGAAATCTTGCTATTTAAAATTGCATCAACCATTGAGTTACCTGTTTTTATAGATATATCCAGCGTTTGTAAATCTTCGCTTAATAAATCCAAATGCTTTTCTAGTGCTATAATATCATTATTCTCTAAATGAACTTTTAAAACATGGATATGATTTTTGTAATCGTGCTTCCAGCCTCTGATTTTATTATACATATTCTCAACTTCGGCATAGTGAGTTTTTAATAATTCTTCTTGATATAAGGCAGCTTTTTTATCTGCACTTTTATTAAATAAAAACATTTCACTACTCCTTTTTAAGAATTTATTATCGCACGATTTAATTTTTCATACATTCCCCTTGGCAAAGGAATAACACTTTCATCTATTAAAACAACCTCAGATTTCAAAACTTTTTTTATAAAAGCTAAATTAATTATAAAAGAGCGCCCTATTTTAAAAAAGCTACTATCTAATTCTTTTTCAATATTAGAAAGAGTCATTTTCATTATATATTCTTCTTTTGCAAAAACAGTTATATAATTTTTATTAACTTCGATATATTTTATTTCAAATAAAGGAATATTAATATTCCCATTATTAGTTTTACAAAAAAGTTTTTTCTCATTTCTTTTTAATTTTTCAATCGCCCTATCTAAAGTTTGTAAAAATTTTTCTTTTTTAATAGGTTTCATTAAATATTGCAGCGCCGAAACTTCATAGCCTTGAGCTATATAATCATCATAGCCTGTAATAAAAATAATTTGCACCATTTCATCTTGCATTCTTATTTTATAAGCCAGCTCTACCCCATTTATTTTGCCCATTTCGATATCTAAAAGGGCTATATCAAAGCTTTCATCGATAGCATTAAATAAAAAATCTTCAGCGCTATTATAAGTTTTAATATCTGTTAGTATATTATTATTTATCGCCCAAGTATTAACTAAATTTTTTGTAAATTCAATTTGGTTATTATCATCATCACAAATAGCAAGATTTATTTTCATCTATATTTTTTGCTCCTAAAATTATAGTAAGTATTCATTTGATTTTTCAAGTATTTTATCTAAATATTCAAAAAACAAACTTAAATGATATCCATCACAAACCGAATGATGAACGCTAATATTAAAAGGAATTATCTTCCCATCTTTTCCTTCTGAAATTTTCCCTGTTGTTATTATAGGGGCAAGATAATCTATCTCATCTTTAAATTTTAAATCAAAAGAAGTGAAATCAAGCCATAATAAATTTGAAAAATCATAGC
>CAZVOQ010000225.1:0-2475 GCA_964628475.1 uncultured Oscillospiraceae bacterium
ATCCAAAAGAAGAATATCTGGCTTTTCTAAAAGTAGTTTTGCAAGTAAAACTTTTGTTCTTTGTCCGCCTGAAAGTTCAGTTACATCTTTTTCAAATCCTAAATCATATAGCCCTAAAGCTCTACCAACTTCTTCAACTTTAGTGTCGATAATATATAAATCTCTAATAGAAAGAATTTCCTGAATATCTCCAGCTTCTTGCATTAATTCATCAAGCTCATCTCCGCTAACATTTCCCATATTATCATAAATGCCGTTTAGTTTTTCTTCTAATTGATATAAAGGAGCAAAAGCCGTTCTTAGAACATCTTTAATTGTTTGCCCTTTATCTAAAACAGTGTGTTGGTCTAAATAGCCAACATTCACATTTTTGCTCCACTCAATAGTTCCCTCATCAGGCATTAAACTGCCTGTGATTATATTCATAAAAGTTGATTTACCTTCACCATTAGCCCCAACAAAACCTACGTGCTCGCCCTTTAAAAGGCGAAAAGAAACATTACTTAATATAGCCCTATCACCAAAGCCGTGGTTTAGATTTTTAACTTCTAAAATGCTCATGTTATTCTCCTTCATTGTAAATTAAATTAACTTATATATTCTATACTGAAAATAGAATAAATGCAAGTAAAATAAAGTTAAATTTAAATTAAAAATATATTAAATAAAAAATATGTTCTCTTGAATAGATATCTAAATTATGGTAAAATAACACAGAGAAATATGATGTTAATTAAAAATGAAAGGGAGAGTTTTTTTAAAAACTTTCAAAATGGACTAAAAATGAAGTGCTTTTTTCACGAAACAGTAGATGCTGTTGCCACCTGCCAGAGTTGTGGTAAATCTTTGTGTAAGGAATGTGGGGCAAAATATATGCCTTGCGCTTGCGATGAGTGTGTATCTATACAAAATAATCAAAATAAATTTAACACAAAACAAAGAAAACAAGATGCATTAATAGATACAAATGCCGAATTAATTTCAGCTATTATTAAAGGTATTATTTCAGCTTTAGTTTTAGGAACATTATATAGCATAACAACTCCATCTGAAGTGCAGTTTTCAATGTATGTAATGTTTTTCTTTGTGCCTTTTGGCTGGGCAGTTATAACGTATATGGAGCAATGGCTTCCAGTGATATTTATGTCAGGACCTATTTTTATAGTGTATTTTTTATTTAAAGTAGCTTTTTCTATAGTCCTTGGAATGTTTTGTTTTGCTTTTCAGATACTTATTTATGTTTTCAAAATGCTTAAAGCTAGTAGCATAAAATAGTTTTTATAAAGGAGTTGTAAAATGCAAAAAAAAGAAATCGATTATACATATAATATAGAATTAGAATTTGCTCATTTTGGAAAAAATGGACATTTTACACCGGGTGGATATCACTATATTATAAATTCTATGGTGGATAAACACCTTATACATTTTAATATCAATTTTGAAAAGCTGTTAGATAAAAATGTGTCTTGGGTTTTATTATCTTTAACAGCAGATATTATAAATCCTATTAAAAATAGAGAGCAAAAATTAATAGGCAAAACATGGTTTTCAGGCAAAAAAGGCGTTATATTTAGACGTGAATTAACTATACATCAAGAAGATGGAACACATATTCTAAGTGCAACATTATATTCAACTTTAATTGATTTAAAATCAAGGAGTGTTTATAGAAATAGGGAATTGCCTTTTGAATTAGTTATGCCAACACAAAATGTTTTGATTGAGGCAAAGCCAACATTTAAAGAAAAGTATGAATATGAAAAAGGCGAAATACTAAAAGTTAGAAAAAGTTATCTTGATATGGTTGGACATGTTAATAATTTGAAATATAGCGATTTTTGCTTTGATGCACTTAGTGATGAAGAAGAGAATTTAGAAAATTTAAAAAGAATGGAAATTTATTTTACTTCTGAATTAAAAGAAAAAGAAGAGTTTTCTTTAAATAAAAATATTAATGAAAATAAAATAGTTATTCAAGGGTTTAATGAAACTCAAGGAAAACCAGCATTTTATGGAGTGTTTACATATAATTAAAATGAGTGTTTTTTGTAAAAGAAATGGCAATTGCTAAATACTCATAAAAAAAACAAGTGGCTCGATGCCACTTGTTTCTTTTTTTATAAATAGAGAAAGCAAAGCTTTTATAATAATCAAGGGAATGGCGAAAGCCATTCCCTTGTGTTTTTTTTATTGCAAAGTTTCTTTATAGGTATCACACTATATGCCATTCTTTACTTATTATAATAGTATTAGCTTAATTTAAATAGCTGTTTTTGAAAAATAACATCTATTTCTGCCATTTTCTTTTGCTTTATAAAGCATTTCATCGGCAGATTTAATAAGTTCTGAAACAGTGTTTTCGCTTTTTATTTTTTCATAATGTGAAATACCAATACTCACAGTTAATTTATCACTAACCTCTGATGATTTATGCTCAATATCACAACTTACAAGATTATCTTGAATTGTTTT
>CAZVOQ010000226.1:0-2429 GCA_964628475.1 uncultured Oscillospiraceae bacterium
AATTTTTGAAGATATTCTATAATAGATTAAAAGATATTTCAGCAAGCTTAAAAACAAACGAACACGACTTTTTTCAAGATGTTAATTCAAAATCAAAAGAAGCGAAAATTGGGATTTGCATTTTATATTCTAATGGAAACGAAAGAGTTTTATTAGCTGATTACTCTAAAAAACACAGAGTTAGTGCAAGATTTAATTTTGTAACACTTCCAATTTCGTATTTTTTAGATGAAAACTTGAAAAAGCTTGATTTAAATTAAAAAAAATGTTAAAATGGCTATCGTATGATATAAAATAATTTTAATGAATATAAATTAAGTAGAATAAAATAAAAGGAGTTATATATGAAAACAATAATTATTGCAGATTCAACGTGTGATATAGATAACGAGCAAGTAAAACAATTAGGAGTGGAAATTGTACCGCTAACAGTCTCTTTTGGGGCATATCAATATCAAGATACAATAGATTTAACAAAAGCTGAATTTTTTCAAAAACTAGATGAAAGCCAAGTTATGCCAGTAACTAGTCAGCCTAGCCCTGAAGTTTTTGCTAAAGTTTTTAAAAAGCATAAAGAGGCAGGAAATGAAGTTGTATTTATTAGTATTGCATCTTTACTAAGTGGAACATTCCAATCAGCTTGTATTGCAAAAACAATGGAAGAATATAATGATGCTTATCTTGTTGATGGGCTTACAGCAACAGCTGCAACTGGGATATTAATAAAACTTGCTTGTAAACTTCGCGATGAGGGGAAATCAGCAAAAGAGATTTATGAAGTTTTAGAAGAGAAAAAGCATAAAGCTAATATTTACGCAATGATAGGTACTTTAAAATATCTAATTAAAGGTGGCAGACTTTCAAAAGCAGCTGGCACTATTGGTGGAGTTTTAAATGTTAAACCGATTATCAATGTTAAAGATGGTAAAATAAATACTCTTGGAAAAGCAAGAGGTAAGGCTGGTGCTTATAATGATGTTATAGCAAGAGTTAAAGAGCTAGATATCGATACAGATTTGCCGATAACTTTAGTTGAAGCGAGTGATAAAGATGCTTTAAAAGAATTTGAAGCGTTATTAATAGAAAATGATATGAAATACGACTGGGATTATGCAGAAATCGGAAGCGTTGTTGGAACACACGTTGGCCCTGGTTGTGTGGGGATTGCATTTTTTGAAAAATAATTATTATAAATCGTCAGCTTTATAGCTGGCGATTTTATTGTTAAATTTAGAGATTACGTAGGAATTAATCTATATTATTTATTGACGAAGATATAAAAATTATGGTATTATTAAATGTAATGAACAATTATAAGGAGATATATAATGTCACAAAAAATAACTGCACCAAGAGGCACGCAGGATGTGCTAATTAAAGATAGCTACAAATGGCAACTTTTAGAAGAAAAACTAAGAGAAATTGTCTCACAATATAATTTTAAAGAAATACGACTTCCAACTTTTGAACATACAGAGCTGTTTTTAAGAGGGGTTGGCGATACAACAGATATTGTAAATAAAGAAATGTATACATTTCTTGATAAAGGAGATAGAAGTATTACACTTCGCCCTGAAGGGACAGCACAAGTTGTGAGAAGTGCTATTCAACATGGATTTTTAAATGATGGGCTTCCTTTTAAAGGCTACTATATGCAAAGCTTTTTTAGATATGAAAAGCCACAGGCAGGAAGATTAAGAGAATTTCATCAGTTAGGAATAGAACTTTTTGGCTCAACTGACTATACAGCCGATGCTGAAATTATTCTAACGGGCTCTAAAATTATGAATGATTTAGGCATTAAAGATATTAATTTATATATTAATTCAATAGGATGTAAAGAGTGTAGGCCAGTTTACCATAAAAAATTAAAAGAGTATTTCCAAGAAAGAAAAGATGAATTATGCAAGGATTGCCTTGAAAGATTAGAAAAAAATCCACTTAGAATACTTGATTGTAAAGAAAGTAAATGTAAAGAATTGCATAAAGACGCACCGATAACTATTGAAAATCTATGCACAGAATGTCATGATCATTTTGAAGGGCTGAAATCTGTATTAGAGGCAGTAGGTCTTAAATATATAATTAATCCAAAAATAGTTAGAGGATTAGATTACTACACAAAAACTGTTTTTGAGTTTATATATGATGGAATTGGCTCACAAGGAACGGTTTTAGGTGGTGGTAGATATGATGGACTATTTACACAAATGGGTGGAAACGACACTCCAAGCGTTGGCTTTGGAATGGGACTTGAAAGATTATTAATGACGCTTGAAGCTGAAAAAATAAGCCTTGGAGAAGAAAAGGCACCACAAATATTTTTTGCAAATGTTGGAAGTGACACTAAAATTCAAAGTTTTGCAATTGCTCAAAAGGCAAGAGAAGAAGGATTATTAGCGTTAAGTGATTTAATGAATAGAAGCCTA
>CAZVOQ010000227.1:0-2388 GCA_964628475.1 uncultured Oscillospiraceae bacterium
GTTGGTAAATGAAGCATAATAAATAAAATGTTTAATAGAAAATCTTTAGCTAGAGTTTCTGCACAGCCTGGAAAAACAGGTACTATAAACTACTATAAAGTTAACGATTTCTTTTTGGTTGACTTACCAGGCTATGGTTTTGCAAAAGTTAGCCATAAAGAAAGAGAAAGATGGGATAGGTTAATAAACGGATACTTTAAAACTAGAGATGAAAAATTATCTGTTGTTATTCAATTAATCGATTCAAGGCATAAGCCATCAAATGATGATTACACTATGCTTGATTATTTAACCTATAATAAAATACCGTTTATTATCGCATTAACTAAAGCGGATAAATTAAAAAAAACTCAGCAAAAAGAAGCTATTGAAACTTTTACAGAATATTGTAAAGGCTATACTTATAGCGATATTTTGTTAACTAGCTCTGAAAAAGGCGATGGAATTGCAGACTTATTAAACAAAATTGAAGAATTTTTACAAGATTAATAGAGGAAATTATGTCGTATAAAGAATTTAGTTATTTTTATGATTATTTTAATTATAATGCCGATTATAATAAATTATATCAATTTATTAAAAACGAAATTGATAATCATAATATAAAAGAAGATGCCATTGTTTGCGATTTAGGTTGTGGAACAGGTGAGCTAACGTTAAAATTTTGTAAAGATGGATATGACGTAGTTGCAGTTGATAATTCAAGTGATATGTTAGATGTGCTTTTAGATAAGAAATATATTTTTGGATATAATGATCTTCTTATTTTAAATCAAGATATAACAAAACTTGATATGTTTGGCACTATTGATTTATTTGTGTGCACTTTTGATACGGTAAATCATTTAAATAAAAAAGAGTCTGTTTTTGAATTTTTTGAAAAAGTAAGTCTTTTTATGCATCCTAATGGTATATTTATATTTGATATGAATACAGAATATAAACATAAAGAAATTTTAAAAAATAATACATTTAATTTTGAAGAAGATGAAGCATCCTGCGTGTGGCAAAATACATTATTGGAAAATGAAAACAGAACTAAAATATCTATTTCAATTAAAGATAAAACTTTAGGTAATGAATATTTTGAAGAATTTTTTGAATGTTATTATTCATTAGATGAAATTAAAGAGTTACTAAAAAAAGCAAAATTAGAAATTATTAAAATTAAAGATGGCGAAAATTTTGAGGAAATAAAGGATGATACGCAAAGATATATATTTGTTGTAAAAAAGTCTTAGTAAAATAAAGCTATAAAAAGGCGATAATGTTTATGTGTTGAGATGTGTAATAAGTGCATTTTGCCAATACTAATATGTAATGGTAGTAAAACGCAAGACATGAAGAAAGGAAAACTATAATAATGGCAAAGTTAGTAAGAGCGATTTCTGATATGGGGGGCGTTGTTGTAAGCGTTATAGACTCAACAGAAATCACAAGAGAAATGGAAAGAATACACGTTACTAGTGCAGTTACTTCTGCAGCGCTTGGCAGGCTATTAACAGCCTCACAACTAATGGCTTCAACTTTAAAGAGTGACGAGGCTACAATCACATTAAGAATAAAAGCAGATGGACCTACGGGGCTTTTAGTTGTGGCGAGTGATGCAAAAGGGAATTGTAAAGGATATGTTGAAAATCCAGTAGTTGAAATTCCATTAAGAGAAGATGGGAAATTAGATGTAGGGAATGCAGTTGGTAAAAATGGTAGCTTATATGTTATAAAAGATTTAAAAATGAAAGAACCATATGTTGGCTCTGTGCCACTTGAAACAGGGGAAATAGCAGAAGATATTACAGCATATTATGCCTACTCAGAGCAAATTCCAACTGTTTGTAGTTTAGGTGTTCTAGTGAGCCCTGATTTAACTATTAAGCGTTCTGGTGGATTTTTATTACAACTTCTTCCAGGGGCAACAGAAGAAGAAATAACTATGATAGAGAATAATTTAAAGAATGTTCCAAGCATAACTTCGTTTTTTGAGCAAGAAAAAACAGTTTATGATGTTGTTGAAACTCTTTTAGAAGGATTTAATCCGAGCATTTTAGATGAAACAGATGTTAGATATAGCTGTGATTGTTCAAAGCAAAAAGTTGAAAAAGCGCTAATCAGTATTGGCTTAAAAGACTTAAAAGAGATACGTGATGAAGAAGAAGAGATAGAAATGGGTTGCCAGTACTGCGACAATAAGTATATTTTTTCTAAAGAAGATTTAACAAAAATGATAAATAAAATAAGTTAAACCACATCAATAATTTACCATATAAAGTTTTAAAATCTTTTAAAAAAAAATAAAAAAATATTTGCAAAAAGTGTTGACATATCTAAAAAAGTATGTTATTATATATTTCGTCGCTAAGAGAGTTATGGGAGCATAGCTCAGCTGGG
>CAZVOQ010000228.1:0-2385 GCA_964628475.1 uncultured Oscillospiraceae bacterium
AATGGATAAAATAATTGCTCTTTGTAAAAATCGTGGCTTTGTATTTTCAGGAAGCGAAATTTACGGAGGCCTTGCAAATAGCTGGGACTATGGCCCTTTAGGAGTTGAGTTTAAAAATAATGTTAAAAAAGCTTGGTGGAGAAAATTTGTGCAAGAAAGCCCATATAATGTAGGCTTAGATTCAGCGCTTTTAATGAATCCTCAAGTTTGGGTTACATCAGGTCATGTTGGAGGATTTTCAGATCCTTTAATGGATTGTAAAGATTGTAAAACTCGTCATAGAGCAGATAAATTAATTGAAGATGCAACTGGTGAATCTGCAGAAACAATGACTTTTGAAGATATGAGTGCTTGCATTAAAGAAAAAGGAATAGTTTGCCCTGAATGTGAAAGCACAAACTTTACTGATATTAGAAAATTTAATTTAATGTTTAAAACATTTATGGGTGTTACAGAAGATGCGAAAAATGAAGTTTATCTTCGCCCTGAAACAGCTCAAGGTATATTTGTTAATTTTAGCAATGTTCAAAGAACTACAAGAAGAAAAGTGCCATTTGGTATCGCTCAAGTAGGTAAAAGTTTTAGAAATGAAATTACACCAGGTAACTTTATATTTAGAACAAGAGAATTTGAACAAATGGAGCTTGAATTTTTCTGTAAACCAGGAACGGATTTAGAATGGTTTAAATTTTGGAAAGATTACTGCGAGAACTTTTTATTATCATTAAATATGCAAAAAGAAAATATGCGTCTGCGTGATCATTCAGATGAAGAGTTATCTTTTTATTCAAATGCTACAACAGATATTGAATATTTATTTCCATTTGGTTGGGGAGAATTATGGGGCATTGCTGATAGAACAGATTACGATTTATCTCGTCACCAAGAGGCAAGCGGAAAAAGTTTGGATTATTTTGATCCAACAACAAACGAAAGATATGTGCCATATGTAATTGAGCCTTCATTAGGCGCTGATAGAGTTGCGCTTGCGTTTTTATGTGATGCTTATGATGAAGAAGAAGTTGCAGAAGGCGATGTTAGAACAGTGTTAAGACTGCACCCAGCACTAGCGCCATATAAAGCGGCTATTTTACCTTTAAGTAAAAAATTAAGTGAATCAGCAAGTGAAGTTTATGTAGCTTTGCAAAAAGAGTTTATGATTGATTTTGATGAAACAGGATCTATTGGTAAAAGATATCGTCGTCAAGATGAAATTGGAACACCAATTTGTATCACATACGATTTTGAAAGCCTAGAAGATGGCTGTGTAACTGTTCGTGATAGAGATACTATGCAGCAAGAAAGAATTAAAATTGAAGAACTAATGGCTTATATTAAGGCTAAAATTGAGTTTTAATTTAATTGAGTAATATTTAAAGAGCAAAGGATTTAATCCTTTGCTCTTTTTTTGCATTGATATTTATAAATTTAAAGTGTAAAATTAAATTAAAAAAATGTAACGAATCTAAATGTTATTAGTTATTAATATGAAAGGGGGAATAATTTTGGATATAGAAAAAATATATACTCTTTATTTTAAAGATGTTTACAGATTTATTTATAGTTTATCTAAAAATAAATCTATAGCTGAAGATATCACAGGGGATACATTTTTAAAAGCACTTAAAAATATTGATAAGTTTGATGGAGAAAAAGATATTAAAGCATGGCTCTTTACAATAGCTAAAAATTCCTACTATACATATTATAATCGCCAAAAAAAATTCTCTTCTTATGAAATAAGAGAAGAAAATGATATTAATAGCGAAAATATTTTAGAGGATTTAATATCAAAGGAAGAGTCTTTAAATATTCTTAAAATTATACACAATATTGATGAACCATATAAAGAGGTGTTTATGCTTAGATTTTTTGGAGATTTAGATTATAGTAGTATCAGCTCGATTTTTAAAAAAAGTGAAAGCTGGGCAAGAGTGACGTATTACAGGGCAAAAAAACTAATATTAACAAAAATGGAGGAAAGTGAGAATGAATAAAATAAGTTGCGATATAATTAAAGATTTATTACCGTTATACATTGATGAAATAGTCAGTAAAGACAGTAAAATTATGATTGAAAATCATTTAAGTGAGTGTGAGAGTTGTAAAAAGTATTATGATGATATAAAAATGGAGTTAATTAAAAAGAGTGATACTGAAAATGAAGATATCAAAATGATAAAAAAGATAAATGATAATATAAAAAAGAAAAGATTATATATATCAATTATTTCGTCTATGAGTGCACTGATTTTAATGATAATTTTATTTTATAATTTAAGCATGCCAAATTATATTGATTATGAAAATGCGGATATTTCTTTTCATACAAGCGAGAATAATGCTGTTATATTATCATTTAAAGGAGAATATGAAATTTATGAT
>CAZVOQ010000229.1:0-2376 GCA_964628475.1 uncultured Oscillospiraceae bacterium
ACGGCCCGATAAAAGCTGTTATTTCTTTTTCTTTTATATCTAAATTTATATTTTTTAGTGCTTTAAAATCACCATAGTATAAATTTGCATTTTTGATTTGAAGTTTCATCATTATATAATTCCTCTAGTATCAGTTAAAAAATTTATTTATTTTCTTCTTTTATTTTAAAAAGCTTTGCAATTCTTAAAATTTTTAAGCATTCGAGCCTTTCATTAAGCTTTTAGCTAATATATTTGATAATCCATTAATAGCTAGTATAACAATTAATAATATTGCCGCTGTTGCATACGCTTGTGGAAAATGTGTTCCCTCACTCGTTAGCATATACATATGAACTGATAAAGTTCTTCCGCCTGTTGTCATTGGGTTAGTAGCTAGGTTTGTTGTTGTGCCTGAAGTGTAAATTAAAGCAGCCGTTTCGCCTATAATTCTGCCTATTGCTAATATTACACCTGCTAAAATCCCATTTGCCGCCGCTGGAAGTACTATTAAAAATATTGTTCTAAGTTTTGCCGCTCCAAGCCCATAGCTTGCTTCTCTATAACTTTGGGGAACTGCTTTTAGTGCCTCCTCAGTTGAGCGAATAATTAATGGAAGTATCATTATCGAAATAGTTAGTATTCCTGAAAGAAGCGAAAACCCAAATCCCACATAGGCAACAAAGAATATCCAGCCAAATAATCCATATATTATTGATGGAATACCTGAAAGAGTTTCGCTTGTTAATTGAATTATCCCAACTAATTTATTATCGCTTTTTGCATATTCAACTAAATAAATTGCTGCACCAATACCTAAAATTGATGAAATTGATATTGATATTGCTATCATAATTAATGTGTTAAAAACAGCTGGCATTAATGAAGCATTATCTGAATTATATTCTAAATTAAATAACGAAGGTAGGCCTTGAAATAGATTTTGAATCTCTATTAATATTTGTGGAAGGCCTTTTATTAATATGTAAACTAGTATAAATGCAACTATTGAAAAAGTGAATAGTGCAGCTGCATGAACTAATAATTTCAGAGGATTTATTTTTTTTATCATTTGCCTATTCTCCTTTTTAGAATTGAAAAGCTGATATTAATAATTAATATAAACACAAATAGTACAACGCCTGTTGCTATTAGTGAAGCTTCATGTAAGCCAGCTGCATATTTCATTTCCATAACAACGTTTGCTGTCATTGTTCTAATACCATCTAATATATTGCCTGTTAATCTTGGCTGATTACCTGCAACCATAATAACAGCCATCGTTTCGCCAATTGCTCTACCAATACCTAGCACAACTGATGCTAAAATACCTGATTTTGCAGCTGGAATAACAACTTTGAATATACTGTTTTCATGTGTTGCACCTAATGCTCTTGCACCCTCATAATAATAAGAAGGAACAGCTCTAATTGCACTTTCACTTAAATTAATAACTGTTGGAAGAATCATAAAACCCAGTAAAAGTGATGCTGTTAAAATACTTTGCCCATCTGTTTGCATTGCTTTAATTCCTAGCATATCTCCAAGCCCATTAACAACATTTCTAACAAATGGCACCATAACTGTCATACCAAAAAAACCATAAATTATTGATGGTATCCCAGCCATTAGCTCTAAAGTTGGCTTTAGGATTTTATATAGAGATTTTGAGCAATATTTAGTAACATAAACTGCTGTTAGTATTCCAACTGGAACTCCTATAATAATAGCACCAAATGTTATATAAAAACTACCAACTATCATTGGAAGTATTCCAAATTGCGGGTTTGTTTCTCTAGTTGGGCGCCATTCTGTTCCTAGTAAGAAATCAAAAGCCCCTATTTCGCTTATAGCAGGAATCCCTCTTGCAAACAAGAATACACAAATTATTAAAACGCATAAGATAGATATTGTTGCGATTCCTAGAAATATCGCTTCAAAAACCTTTTCTTTTCCTTTTTCCTTTAGCATATTGCCTCCATTATTACTGATAAATAGAGATGGCTACTTAAATTTGCCATCTCTATCTCTTTAATTATTACTGTATTAACCTAATTCTGAGTAATCTGTGATTTCTCCAGTGTAGATGTTCATTATTTGTTCCATTGTTAAATCTGTTGTTGGATTTTCGTTGTTTACAACAACTGCGATACCGTCCATAGCAAGTACTAAACCATCAAGTTCTGCTGTTTCTGAATCTTTTAATTCTCTACTAGCCATACCGATATCAAATGTTCCATCGATAGCGCCTTGCATACCAGCTGATGATCCGATGCTTTCTAAATTGATTGTTGCATTTGGATTTAGAGCTTTATAAGCTTCAACTAATTTTTCCATAACTGGTGAAACTGATGTTGAACCACCGATTGTGATTGTTCCTTCTGGTTGTGCTGATGT
>CAZVOQ010000230.1:0-2369 GCA_964628475.1 uncultured Oscillospiraceae bacterium
CATTTACAAGTGCTGCGCAATGAATAAAAACATCAATCTCATTCTCAATAATCATTTCTTCAACCTTAATTGTATCAAGAGAAGAGCCTATCTCACAGAATATATTTTTCATTCCCATAATGTTTTTATCTATTCCATAGATATTATACTTATCTCTTAAATTAAAAGCTAAATTTGATCCTAGCATGCCTGCTATCCCTGTTATAAATATATTTTTCATTTATCCTCCTTGTGTGATAGCTTTATTTATAGCATCACTCATAGATTTAACTACTTCTTCTTTTGAAACATTTTTTTCTAAAGGATTATAATTACTAAATCCTAAATAGCAACATTTACTTAATGCAAGCATAAATATTTTAAGCTCTTTTTTTGTTATATTTATATTCTCATTTAAAAGTGTATTTAAAGTGTCTTGAACTTGCTCGTTATTTCTTACATTATAAACACCTGGTAGATAATTATTTATAATATCGCCAAACATAATTGTTGGTTTTCCTTTAAACGCTGCTTCTATTGAAACCGTACCTGTAATAGTTGCAACTGCTAGCGAGTTATCGATTAATTTAAAGGTATCTTGAGATCTTGGCACTAAAATAACATTTTTTATATCAGCTAATCCATCTACAAACTCTTTGCTCCTACTTTTATATGACTGCTTTGGATTTTCTTTTACTATAATGTATCCATTTTCTCCCATAGCTTTACTTAGCATTCTAATTGCTAATTCTTGCCACACAAAATTCCCACCCATAGGACTTGTAGTGCATTCTGGTTGCATATGTAAAGGAAAATATATGTAAGGCTTATCAACTTTACAGTTCTTGCATTTACTTTCAAAGTAAGTCATATATTCTTCATTACTTTTATAAAGCTGTGTTTTTTTAGCACGCAAATAGCTTAAATGATTGCTTACACTCTTATTTATTCCCTCTTTTTTAATTGTATTTACTATATTTTTCACTCTACCTATAGGAGTAAAAACTTTTTTTTCATCAGGAACATTTGCCATATAAAACGGAATAACATTTTCTTTTCTTGTTCGCTTATTATATGTATTTAAAAAATCTCCGTTTAATGGAATATCATCTATATCAACATCTTTGTAAACTTCTAATAATTCATCATATAAATCTTTGATTTCTATACCTGTTGTTTGTATATCCCTAACAATATATGAATAGCCTTCTACAAAGCTAATATAGCTAAAAACACAATCTATATTTTTAATTTTACATAGAGCATAAATTATATAATCATAGACTTCATGCGGAATATCAAAGCTAACGTATTTTTCTATATTATATCGCTCTATCATTGTATTCCAGTACTCTAAATTTTTATATACAATTGCTAAACGATCTTCAAATGACATCTTGCCATCCCCAACCCTATCAACCATTTTTAAAGCACTTAACATATATGGACTGAAATCTTTTAAAATTTTATCATCTAAGGGTATTGTGTCATTATTAAATTTTTTATTTTCATAATCAGCCCACAAGCATTGCTTATGAGTAAAATTTTCTACAGTATCAAATTTTTTATTTTTTATAAATTCCTCATCTAAAAACACACCTATAACATTATTTGCATTTTGATGATTTACAATTTCTTTAGCTACTTTTAATGTATATGGCTGATAAATCGAATTGATAATTATATTCATTCATTTATCTCCTGTTCAACTGTTTTTAATTTTAGTTGTGGGTAAACGGTATCTCCCCAAGCTTGACGCCAGCCATGTGCTGAATTGTTATTCCAATATGGTGTAACTTGGAATTTAAAAGCTAAATCACAACTATCTAAAGTTTTAGAATTTTGATTTTGCCATTTATATATATGAATATCTAAATAATATTCACCACCTCTTAAATACTTTGTAGGAACAGTAAAAGAAGTAGTATACTCTTTATCTTTTTCTCCTGATAATTTGCCATCGCATTCGAATTGGCCTAATGGTGTAAGGTCTGCTTTTCGTAAAATTAAAGTTATACTAGCATCATTAAAGTCCTTATATGCTTTTAAATTTAGCATTAAATTGATATCTTCGCCTTGATCATATATAACTTTTTTTCCTTCTTTAACATACAAATCTTGCATTCTTAGTATAGTGCTTGGATTTTGTGTGAATTTACGATTTTTAATTTTTTCTTCTAGCTCTAAACTTTCACCTGAATAAACAGCAATCCCTTTTTCTACATCCCCATCAAATACAACTTTTCCATCTTTTAATACAACAGCCCTTGTACATAAAGTACGTACAGTTGACATATTATGGCTAACGTATAAAATAGCTCTACCATCATTATTAGCAACTGAACTCATTTTGTCTAGGCATTTTTTTTGAAAGTTAACATCTCCAACAG
>CAZVOQ010000231.1:0-2325 GCA_964628475.1 uncultured Oscillospiraceae bacterium
GCTTATATATTAAACTTATACCAAGAAATGCTAAAACAAAAAAACTAGCCATTTTTTCTTTAAAAGAAATTGATTTAATAAAGAAAAAAGATATAGCTAATATAAAAATAGATATTCCACTATAAATAAATGGCGCCGAAACATTTCCAACGCTATCATAGCCAGAGTTTATAATTTTAGGAGTAATTGCAAAAATATTGAATATTCTACTACCCACTTCTATTCCATTAGTGCTATATTTACCTTGTAGCAAACTAAACATAGTTGGGATAGTTATAAACAAAGTGGATAAAAATACAATCAACGTTGACTGAGCTAACTTTATAAAATTATTTATTGCTATTTTAATATTTGATTGAATTATTGAATCATATATAAAATATAAAAAAACAAAAATCCCAATCATATACGCCATATAAAAATTAACAATAACACAAAAAGCATAAGAAAAAATAAATAATTTACTTGATTTATTTTTTAAAATATTTTGAGTTCCCAAAATAATAATTGGAAGAACATAAAAAGCATCTGTCCATAATATATGATAATGCCATACTATAAAACAAGATGAAAGCGAGTAAAACAAGGAAAAAGCAAGAGTAGTAATATCTGATTTATTATCCTGCTTTGATAAAAAATAAAAAACAGAAGCACCAGTTAATCCTGATTTAATCAGCATTATTAAAGCAATAGCATATTCTAAATCTTCTGCTCTAAATAAAAAAGATAAAATATTTAAAGGGCTCATTAAATAATATGTTAGTATACCAAAAAAATTCCCTCCTAATCCTTTAGAAAAGCTATAAAATATACCATTGTTTATTATATCATTTCGATAATAACTTAAAAATATTGAATACTGTGTATTTAAATCATTTACAAGTATTGAATATTCATTAAACACACCAATTGAGTAATATGAAATTAATAAAATTATTATTGGTAATATAAAAGATAGCGCATAGTAACTGCTTTTTTTACTCATAAATTCCCCTTTAATCATAATATAATAATTATACATTATTACTGTTTTAAAATCAATAATATAAAAAAATAATTATACCTATATCTTAGTTAATTAAACATCAAATCAAATATTTTTAATTTGTTTCTTGACTTTTATTCTAAAATATATTATAATTACTTCAAATCAAATATTTTTGATTTATTGTAAAACTATCAATCGACAGTTTTTTTAATAAGTCACACATCAAAATAACTTGATTTGAAATCACTATTTTAATTAGCTTAAGAAAGGCTAGGTTTTATTTATGGAAAAAAACAAATGTCAAGGAATTGGTTTCTTTGAAAAATATTTAACAGTTTGGGTTGCTCTTTGCATGATTGCAGGTGTATTAATTGGCAAATTTCTGCCTTTTATCCCTGACTTTTTAAATAAATTTGAATACGCAAATGTGTCTATTCCAATAGCAATTTTAATTTGGTTAATGATTTATCCAATGATGTTAAAAGTTGACTTTCAAAGTATAAAAGATGTTGGTAAAAATCCAAAAGGATTATTTGTTACTTGGATTACAAACTGGCTTGTAAAGCCTTTTACAATGTTTTTCATAGCATGGTTTTTCTTTTTTGTAGTTTTTAAAGGTTTTATCACTCCAGAACTTGCAACAGATTATCTTGCTGGAGCAGTTTTACTCGGCGCTGCACCTTGTACAGCTATGGTTTTTGTATGGAGTCATCTAACAAAAGGAAACGCTGCATATACAGTTGTTCAAGTGGCAACTAATGATTTAATCATCTTAATTGCATTCACTCCAATTGTTGCGTTTTTATTAGGTGTTACTGGTGTCACTGTTCCTTGGGATACATTAATTATATCAGTTGTATTATTTGTTGTTATTCCTCTTTTCGGAGGGATTTTCACAAGAAATCATATTACAAAAACTAAAGGTAAAGATTATTTTGAAAATAAATTTATTCCAAAATTCTCAAATGTTACTATCATTGGATTACTGTTAACTTTAACTTTAATATTTTCATTCCAAGGCGATGTAATATTAGAAAATCCTACACATATTCTAATGATTGCAATACCTTTAATTATTCAAACATTCTTAATTTTCTTTATAGCATATATAGCATCTAAAATCTTAAAACTTCCGCATGAAGTTGCAGCACCTGCTGGAATGATTGGCGCATCAAACTTCTTTGAACTTGCAGTTGCAGTTGCTATCTCTCTTTTTGGAACAGATAGTCCAGTTGCCTTAGCTACTATAGTTGGTGTTTTAGTTGAAGTTCCTGTAATGCTTATATTAGTTAAAATTGCAAACAGCACAAAACACTGGTTTAAAAATTAAATAAAAA
>CAZVOQ010000232.1:0-2305 GCA_964628475.1 uncultured Oscillospiraceae bacterium
CCAAATTATAATGCTATTTATAGTTTAAGATAAAAAGAATATTTGCTTTTTTTATTTATAATTAGTAATGTGATATAATTAAAAAAGGTAAGGTGTTAATTATGGAAATAAAAATAGAAGGTATGAGTTGTGCTAGTTGTAGTGCAACCGTTGAAAGAGAAGTTTTAAAAATAAAAGGGGTTCAAAGTTGTTCTGTTAATTTAATAGCAGGTAAAGCAATAATAAAGCATAGCTTATCAGATGAAAATATTATTATTAAAACTATTAATGATTTAGGTTTTAAAGCAAGTTTTGATCTTAAATTTAATGATTTAACTAAAAAATATAAAAGCTATAAAAAGAAATTTATAATAAGTGCTATATTTACTATTTTGTTATTATATGTATCGATGATACCAATGCTTTTTGGGAATAATATAGTAATTGATATTATTAATATTGATAAACATCCTGTTAATAATGCAATAGCACAGTTATTTTTAACTTCAATAGTTATTATAATTGGGAAAGATTTTTATGTATCAGCAATTAAAAAAATTAAAAATCCTAATATGGATGTTTTAGTTTCAATAGGAACTTTATCTGCTTATATTTACAGTTTATATTCAACTATTGAAGTTATAAATGGTAATTATCATTTTGTGCATAATTTATATTTTGAAAGTGCAGCTACAATTATTACTTTAATATTGTTAGGTAAAACATTAGAGTCAAAGGCTTTATCTAAAACTAGTGATGCTATTAAAAAATTAATGGAATTAACTCCTGAAACAACTATTTTAATAGATGATTTAGGTAAAACTTTTGAAGTTTTAACTAGTAGTGTTAAAGTAGGGGATAAAGTACTTATTAAAGCTGGTAGTAAAATATCTGTTGATGGTGTTGTTTTAGAAGGTAAAACTTATGTTGATGAAAGTATGTTAACTGGTGAAAGCATGAGTGTTTCTAAAAAAGTTAATGATAAAGTTTCTGCCGGGACAATTAATCAAAATGGGACAATAATTGTAAAAACTTTAAATGTAAGTAATGATACTTTATTAGCTAAAATAATTAAGTTTGTTGAAGATGCTAATGCCACAAAAGCACCTATTGCTAAATTAGCAGATGTTATATCTGGTAAGTTTGTCCCAGTAGTTATTTTAATTGCTACTATAGCTTCTATTTTATGGAGTTTTAAAGGAATAGAATTTTCTTTAACAATATTTATATCGGTATTAGTAATTGCTTGTCCATGTGCTTTAGGCCTTGCTACACCTACTGCAATAATGGTTGCAACTGGTATTGGTGCGTCTGCAGGTATTTTATATAAAAATTCAGAAAGTTTAGAAACTACACATAAAGCAAATATTATAGTGTTTGATAAAACTGGAACTATTACAAGAGGAAAACCCAAAGTCACTGATATAGTAACTTATGATATTGAAAAAGAAAAACTTTTAGAAATTGTTTATTCCGCAGAATTATTAAGTGAGCATCCAATAGCAAAAGCAATATGTAATAGTTTAGAAGGAACAAAAACTGTTAAGATTAAAGATTTTAAAACACTACCTGGTAGAGGTATTAGTTTTACATATAAAAATAAATCAGTATATATAGGTAAATCTGAAGATGTTGATGTGTCAAAATACGCTAAACAGGGAAAAACACCAATAGTTATTTTTATAGGCGATAAATTAACAGGTATTATGGCAGTTTCTGATTCATTAAAAAAAGAATCTAAAAGTTTAGTAAAAGAATTAAGTGATTTAGGTTTAAATATTTATATGTTAACTGGTGATAATGAAATAACGGCTTTAGAAATAGCAAAACAAGTGGGTATTAAAAATGTTATAGCAAATGTATTACCACATGAAAAAGCATTAGAAATTCAAAAATTACAAGAAAAAGGTCAAGTAATAATGGTAGGAGATGGTATTAATGATGCTCCTGCATTAAGTGTTGCAGATATTGGAATATCTGTTTCTAGTGGTACTGATATAGCGATGGAGTGTTCTGATATTGTTATTTTAAATGATGATATTGAAACTATATCTAAGGCTATAAAATTAAGTCATAAAACAATAAATAATATAAAAACAAATTTGTTTTTTGCATTTATATATAATATTATTTTTATACCAGTAGCATGTGGAGTATTGTATTTGTTTAATGGGCCTTTATTAAATCCCATGATGGCAGCATTAGCTATGAGTTTATCTTCTGTTAGTGTAGTAACAAATGCTCTTAGATTAAATAAAGTAAAATTATAAAAAATAATTATAAGGAGGATACTATGAAAGGATTTGCAATATATGAATCGAATTTA
>CAZVOQ010000233.1:0-2304 GCA_964628475.1 uncultured Oscillospiraceae bacterium
TAAACTTGAAGTGTTTAACAAAACATTTGAAACAGCTAAAATTTTAGAAGAAAACAATATAGAATTTGCAGTTATGACAGATCATCCTGTTGTTCCACTTGAACACGCTAGAACACAAGCTGCTATTTATATAAACTATGGCGCTAGCTATATGACAATTCTAAAAGCACTAACTATTAATGCTGCAAAACTTTGTGGTATTGCAAATAGAGTTGGCTCTATTGAAGTTGGCAAAGACGCAGACATAGTTATATGGAGCGATGATTTATTTAACTACACAGCTAAAACTGAAACTATCATTTTAAATGGTGAAGTTTTAAAAGGTTAATGGCTATTTATTATAAAATTCTATGGAGGAAATTAAGAAATGATACTAATTAAAAATGCAAATCTTTACAGCATGGCTGATATAAATAACGAAATCTGCGATATTCTAATCGACGGATGTAAGATAGCAAAAATCGGAAAATTAAACGAAAGCGATTATCCGTCTGCAAAAATTATAGATGCACAAAACAAAATGACAACTCCTGGTTTAATCGATGCTCACTGCCACATAGGTTTAGCTCAAGAAGCAGGATTAGAGCCTGGTAATGACACAAATGAAAGAACTGATCCAGTTGTGCCTCATATGAGAGGATATGACGCTGTTAAACCTCAAGACACTGCTTTTTTATCTGCTTTAGACACAGGTATAACAACTGTTGTAACTGGTCCTGGTTCTGGCGAAGTATTCGCTGGCACTTTCTGTGTTTTAAAAACACATGGTAAAACTATTGAAGATATGTGTATTGTTGAAGATGCATTTATGAAAATTGCTCTAGGTGAAAACCCAAAAAGATTATTTGGAAACCAAGGCAAAATGCCTGGCACTAGAATGGCAATCGCTTCAATGCTTAGAGAAAATTTAATTAAAGCTAAAAAATACGATGAAAAAATAAAAAAATATGAAGAAGAAGTAGCTCAAGGAAAAGAAGATGTAAAAGAGCCTGAATATAATGCAAAACTTGCAGGACTTGCAAAGGTATTTAACGGGCTTCCTGTAAAAATGCATGCCCATCAGCAAAATGACATCGTTACTGCTGTTCAAATTATGGAAGAGTTTGGATTAAAAGGAAGTATTGAACATGCAACTGAATCTCATCTAATCACTGATTTTATTAAAGATAGAAATGTTCAACTGATTATTGGTCCAACATTTGGGGGAAAATCAAAACTTGAATTATTTAATAAAACTTTTGATACAGCAAAAATCTTAGAAGAATCTGGAATAGAATTTGCTATTATGACAGATCATCCTGTTATCCCAATGCAATTTGCAAGAACTCAAGCTGCAATATTTATAAATCATGGAGCTAGCTATATGACGGTTTTAAAAGCATTAACAATTAATGCAGCCAAAATAAGTGGCATAGACGACAGACTAGGCTCAATCGAAGTTGGCAAAGATGCTGATATCGTTATTTGGTCTGATGATTTATTTAGCTACAAAGCTAAAACAGAAACTATTATTATGAATGGTGAAGTTTTAAAAGGTTAATTATTTTATGGATATTTTAAATAATAATGCGTTATATATATTAATTTTTATATTCACTTCATTTTTAGTTTTATTCACTATAAGAAAACTAAATGTAGATACATCTGGAAAATATAGCTTGCTATTCCCTTTATTTATGATAGCAATTATATTTATTATCTCCTTAGCTGTATTATAAAGCAAAAAACTACTTAATAAATTACTACTAAAAAGAAACAAGTCACTCAATGAACTTGTTTCTTTTTAAATAAATAATAGAGCGTGAAAACATAATAAACACTGATATAAGCAGTAAATATAATTTTTATAAAATGAAAAGTGGAGTTTTTATAATAATCAAGGGAATGGCTTTCGCCATTCCATTATATTTTTTTATTCACATTTTTTTTAATATTCCACTATTCAATATAATTTTTTATTTTGATTTAAAATATCATTTGAGTTAAAGCATCATAATTTAAAATAAGAATTAATGTTCCGATTAATAATAAATATATAACAGCAAAAATACCAACAACTTTTGTTATTTTCATTAATAATTTTTTAAATTTGCTTAAATCAGTGTGAATATCAGATATTTGCTTTTCTACTATAGTTTTATCTCGCACATCTTGAACTGACACATCTTTTACGAGCTCATCTAATGTTATTCCATAATAATCGCTAATTATTACTAATTTTTGAAAATCAGGATAACTTTGAGCAAGCTCCCATTTTGAAACGGTTTGTCTTGAAACTCCTATTTTTTCTCCAAATTCGTCTTG
>CAZVOQ010000234.1:0-2282 GCA_964628475.1 uncultured Oscillospiraceae bacterium
AAAGAGAAGGCGAAGTTACTCTTCCTGTAAAATCAAGCGAAGAAACTGAAATTAGCATGTGGACTCCTGAAAGTAAAGGTTGTCCTTTTAAACATAGATGTCTATATGCTCTTGATATTTGCCATAATGAAATGCCAAAAGAAACTATGGTAGATGAAGGACAATTTATTAGATGTCATAATCCACAATAAGTACATGGAGGAATAAAATGTACACTTTAGATTATAAAAAATATGCCGAAAAAATAAGAGAGGCAGCGGCAGAGTCTGTTGTGCTTTTAAAAAATGAAAATAATACTCTTCCTATAAAAAAAGAAGAAAAAATCGCTATATTTGGCAGAGCTCAAATAGATACATACTACTGCGGAACAGGTTCTGGTGGAATGGTTAATATTCCATATCTTGTGAATATTGTAGATGGTTTAAAACAAAAAAGAGAAATAAACAAAGAAATCTACTCTTTATATGAAAAATTTATAGAAGAAAATCCATTTGATAAAGGTGCTGGTTGGGCAATGGAGCCATTTTCACAGCTTGATTTAAAATTAGAAAATGATATAGTGAAAAAAGCAAGTGGTGAAAGCGATATTGCAGTTTTTGTGATAGGTCGCTCAGCGGGTGAAGATAAGGATTGTTTAGCCGAAGGTGGAAGTTATTATCTAAATGAAACTGAAAAAAATAATTTAGAATTAGTTTGCAAATATTTTAAAAAAGTTGCAGTAGTTTTAAATATCGGTGGGGTTATGGATTTATCATTTATTAATAAATGTAATCCATCTGCGATATTAATAGCTTGGCATGGGGGCATCGAAAGTGGTAATGGATATGCAGATGTTTTATGTGGAGATGTGAATCCATCTGGTTCTTTGCCTGATACAATTGCTTATAATTTAGAAGATTACCCATCAACTGAAAATTTTGGATCTGAAACTGAAAATATTTATAAAGAAGATATATTTGTTGGTTATCGCTATTTTGAAACTTTTGCAAAAGAAAAAGTTTTATTTCCATTTGGATATGGACTCTCTTACACAGATTTTATAATTGAAAAAACAGAATTAAAAGAAAGCACAGACAGTGTTGAAATAAAAGTTACTGTTAAAAATACTGGTAAAGCGAGTGGTAAAAAGGTAGTTCAAATTTATGTAACTGCACCGATAGTAAAACTTGCAAAACCAAAAATAGTTTTAGCTGGATTTAGTAAAACTAAAATTTTAAAAGAAAATGAAAGCCAAACTCTAACTATAATAGTTAATAAAAAAGACTACGCTTCTTTTGATGATGAAATTTCAGCATTTATTTTAGAAAAAGGAAACTATATCTTTACAGCTGGATTTAATAGCAGAGATATAGAAAAAATAGCAGAGATTAATTTAGAAAATGAAGTTATAGTTGAAAAATGCACACCTGCATTAATGCCTATAATTGAATTTAATAAAATGAGTGCAGTTTTAGAAGATGGAGAATACAAATTATCTTATGATAAAGCAAAAACTCGCCCATATAATATACAAGAAAGAATAAAAAACGAGATGGGCAATTATGGAGAAAAAACTAATAATGGCTACACATTCGATGATGTAAAATCTGGCAGAATAACAGCATTAGAACTTGCAAATGATTTATCTTCACTTGATTTAATTCATTTATCAAGAGGCGAGGGAATGTGTTCTCCAAAGGTTACATCTGGGACTGCTGGTTGCTTTGGTGGAGTTACAGATAATTTAGTGGATAATAGAAAAATGCCTATTGCTTGCTGCTCTGATGGTCCATCTGGAATTCGTATGGATAGCGGAACTATGGCAATTAGTATTCCAAATGCAACTGCTATTGCATCAAGCTTTAATGTTGATTTAGTAAAAGAAATATTTGATTTTTTATCTATTGAAATGCTACACCATAAAATTGATACACTTCTAGGACCTGGCATGAATATTCACAGAAATCCACTTTGTGGCAGAAATTTTGAATATTATTCAGAAGATCCATTTTTAACTGGAAAAATGGCAGTAGCTCAAATACAAACAATGAATAAGTATAATATAACGGGGACAATAAAGCATTTTATTGCTAATAATCAAGAAAAAGCAAGAAAAAATGTTGATTCAGTTATAAGTGCAAGGGCTATAAGAGAAATATATTTAAAAGGCTTTGAAATGGCTGTAAAAGAAGGAAATGCCTACTCAATTATGACTGCCTATAATCCTATTAATGGTATTCAAGCAGCTTCAAACTACGATTTAAACACAACAATTTTAAGAAAAGATTGGGGCTTTAAAGGAG
>CAZVOQ010000235.1:0-2276 GCA_964628475.1 uncultured Oscillospiraceae bacterium
AAGGCGCAAAAGGATATGTACTAGGCGGTCACGGTGGTATAGAGCACACAATAATTGAGTTTTCTAAAGAAGATAAAGAAAAAATGTGTATAGATGATAAAATCCTTGTTAAAGGCTGCGGCCAAGGACTAGAAATAGAAGGATTTGAAGAAACAGTCGTTAGCTTAGGAATAGATCCAAATTTATTAGATAATCTAGGAATAGAAATTGTCGATGGCAAACTAGTTGTGCCAGTAGTGGCAACAGTTCCAGCTTATTTAATGGGTTCAGGTCTAGGAAGTTCAAATTCACACACTGGTGATTATGATATAATGACAACTGATAAAGAAGCTATACAAGAATTAGGACTTGATAATCTTCGCTTTGGTGATTTCGTGTTAATTTTAGATCACACAAATACCGTCGGAAGAGCTTATAAAAAAGGAGCAAGCACTTTTGGAGTTGTGATACATGGCGATAGCTATGGACACGGACATGGCCCTGGGATAACTTCATTGCTAACTTCAAATTTACCAATAATAACAGCAAAAATTGATAAAGATGCAAATATCATGAATTATATTGGTAAATAAATTAAAATTGAATAATATATAAATTTAAGAGCGATTAAAATTTAATCGCTCTTTTTTGATGCATTTTTATGATAAATTTATTATCACACTATTCAATTTCATCTTCTTCAATTTCATCTTCATTAATACCATTTGGATATAATAAATAATATATTTGATCACATATTTGTTTAAAAACTGTTGTAGCTGTATACGAACTTTCACCGCCATCATATAAATGCACAGTTATTGTATACTGTGCTTTATCTGCTGGATAAAACCCTGAAAACCATGCATTTAAAATTTCACTTCCATCTTCTTTGATTATTCCTGTTTGTGCCGTTCCTGTTTTTCCTGCAGCACTTAAATATGCCGGCGCTGCCCTTTTAGAATTCCCTTCCATCGCAACTGTTTCAAGCATATCTTTTACTGCTAATGCAGTTTCACTACTTATAACCTGCTTTGCGTCATACTCATATAGATTTTCAATCAATTCATAATTAACACTATCATAAATTCCTTGCGTAATTTGTGGAGCAATATATTTTCCGTTATTAGCAAACATATTCATATAAGCAGTAATATGAATAGGTGTAACTAAAAACTCACCTTGCCCAAAGCTAACAGATGAAAGTTGTCCTAAATTTTCTAATTCATCCAATGAGGGAAAATGCCCACTTGTAGTGTAGTAATTTTTTGAGATTTCAATTTCTTCTCCAAAATTCATTTGATTTGCCATATTTTTCATTGCATAGTATCTATCTTTATAAAATATATCAATAAAGTAGCTGTTACATGATACTCGTAACGCCTCCTCCATATCGATTTTTCCATGTGCTGTATCATTAAAGCATCTATACGTGTGCCCGTTTACCACTGTATGCCCTTTGCACTCATAAATATAATCTTTACCATATCCTTCCTCTATTGCTAGTGCTGCCCATAATGGCTTTATAACACTCCCTGGCTCATATGACTGCAAAGATTTATTTAATAAAGGAGAATTTTCATCATCTAAATAACTTTCTATATTATTAGCATCGTAAGTAGGAGTTGATGCCATAGCCACTATTTTCCCTGTGCTGCTTTCCATTATTGTAATCGAGCCGTTTTCAATATATTCCTTTGCTACACTTTCTGCAAGTCGCTGAATTGTGTTATCAATTGTTAAACTTAAAACATCTTCCCTTTCAGAAATTTCTTTTTGTATATCCCCATAAATATCCCCTACTCCATTTATATTTAATTTTAATTCGACAATCTCTCCATTATTTTTTAGCTCCTCGTTAAAAGCCTTTTCTATTCCTGCAACTCCATTATTATCAGCATCAACATAGCCAATTAAATGCTGAGCAATATTATTTTTGCTATATCGCTTGCTAGTTAAATACATTGTTTGATTTTCAATAGGCTCTTCTAAATCAACCATCATCCTTTTATAATCTTGAATTTTACTAGAAAACTCAATTTTATCTTCTTCTGAAAGACTATTAAAAATTTCTTGTAAATCTGTTGTATTTGTTTGAACGAGTGCCGTTAATGTGTTTTCAGTTCCAGTTATTTCTCTAAAAGAGGAATCAACTATCTCTGCTCTACCACTAGAAATTTGTATAGATTTATTAGTTTGATTTTCGGCTGCTATATAATAATCAGAACATATAATACGAACAATATTCACCTGCAAAACAATTGCAAAAAGTACAAATAAAACTTGAATTTGAACTA
>CAZVOQ010000236.1:0-2274 GCA_964628475.1 uncultured Oscillospiraceae bacterium
TTTTGTTGCTGGTTTTGTTTTTGTTGTTATTTTATCTTTAAAGCAGTTTAAATGGTAATCATTTAAACTGCCATAAATAATACACTGAACAAATACTTCTTTTAATAAATACTCTAATTCATCAACTAAATCTTCACTTTTAATATTTTTATGCACAACTTGTTTGCCTTTAGTGTACTCTAATTGATACATCAATTCATCTTTTTGTAAAAAAGGCTTTATTAAAACTTTTGAAAATTCACTCGATACACCTTTTTTTATTTGGCTAATATTAATAAGTGCTATATCTTGATTTAAATAGCTATTTAATTTTTCTCTCATTTTTTAAATTCTTTCTATTCTTCATGAAATACTGGAACAAATGTTTTTGTAAATACGTCAACCATTCCCATATCGCTGAATTTAAATTCTGGGATAACAATTAGTGAAAGAGTTACTATACGAAGAAGTGGATTTTTTAAAGCAAGGCCAGCTTCATTTAAAACTCTCTTCATTTCTTTAACTTCTTTTGACAATTCAAAAATATCTTTTGATGATACTAATCCGGCAACATTTAAACCTAATACTCCTTTAAGCTCGCCATTTTCAGCATAAGCCATACCGCCGCCAATTTCTTTTAATTTTTTTATAACAACAAGTGCATCCTCAACCTTTTTAAATACCACAACTAAATTATGCGAATCATGAGAAACAGTTGAAGATAATGCACCTTCAAAATTTGCAAATCCTTTTACAACACCTAGATTAAATTCTCCTGTTCCGTATCTATTTATAATAATAGCAAATTGAAGATTTTTATCATTTGAAATATCAACTTTTCCATCTGTTACTGGAACTTCAATAATTTCTCTTTTTGCATAAGCTGAAGATGATGTTTGATATGCCATTGCGTTTATTTTAACAGTTCTTGCGTCCTTATTTGGTGAAAAAAGCGTTAAATCTTCCGTTGTAAAGTCTTTAACCTTTACAGAATTTTCTGTTTCTAAACTATCTCTAATATCTTCTATTTCTGCTAATAAAACTCCATCTTTTGCAACAAGCTTGCCATCTACTAATACGTGTGTTGGTTTTAATTCATTCAAATCTTCAATAAGCAGCATATCAGCAACATATCCAGCTGCAATAGCCCCTAAATTTTTAATATCAACTTCTAATGCTGCGTTTAATGTGCAAGATTTAATAGCTGTAACAGGATCAAATCCATGTTTTATAGCATCTCTTAAAACATCATTCATATGTCCGCCATCGATAATCTCATCAACTTCTCTATCGTCTGTACAGAATGTTAATCTATCAAAAAACTTAACACCTTCAAGCCCGTCTAAAATAGTTTCCACATTTTTTGACATAGAAGATGAACGAGCATCAACATACATACCATTACGAATCTTCGGTTTTGCCTCGTGAGCAGCTCTTGTTTCATGGCATGTTGTAGGTCCACCAACTAAATAGCTACTTAGCATTCTTCCTGTTATTCCTGGTGCATGTCCTTGAATGTATCTGCCATCTTTTTCAAACACTTCTATAATGCTCATCATTCTATCACTAGAATGTGCAACTCCAACAAAATCCATAACTTCGCCAAGCCCTATAACATTAGAAAGATTTAACATTTTCTCAATATCTTTAGCCTTAAATTCAGCACCATTTCCTTCCATTCCTGGAACTGATGGAACACAAGATGGAATATTTACATACATTTTCATAGGTAAGTTTTCACTCATCTTTGTCATGTATTCAACACCACGAATACCAAATACATTTGCAATTTCATGTGGATCTGTTACAACCATTGTAGTTCCATGAGGTAACACAGCTTTCGCAAAGTTTCTAGGAATCATTAAAGAACTTTCAATATGCACATGAGCATCAATAAATCCAGGAGTTAAGTATTGCCCTTTTGCATCTATAATTTCTTTTGCATTAACTTCAGTAAAATCTTCTGTTTCTACATGCGCTATAAATCCATCGTAAATAAATACATTTGCTTTATAAATTTCGCCTGTAAATGTGTTAACTAAATTTGCATTAATGATAGCTAAATCACTTGGAATTTTACCAAGGGCTGCCATCATCAAACCTTTTTTGTCTTTTGGAAATATTTTCATTTTATATGCCTTTCTTTTTGTTGAATTGTTAATTATCAAATTTATAATATTATAACATAATAATATTATAAAACATTGCTTAATATATAAATTAATATTAATAAATACCACATCAAATATGGGAAAAATCATAGAGATTTCTCCCTATGATTTTTATTTATTTAAT
>CAZVOQ010000237.1:0-1421 GCA_964628475.1 uncultured Oscillospiraceae bacterium
AAATTTTATTAAAAATATAAGGAGAAACTCATTTTGGACAGTTATTGGTCGGTTATTTTAATTTTACTTTTTCTTTTATGCCTTTCAGCGTTTTTTTCAGCGAGCGAAACAGCTCTAACAGCTGCAAATCGGATAAGGCTTAAAAATCAAGTGGAAAATGGTGATAAAAAAGCAGGTAGAGCTTTAAAAGCTATTACAAACTATGATAATAGTTTATCAACTTTATTGATTTCAAACAATATAGTTAATATATTTTTCACATCATTTACAACTTTTATTTTCACAGATGCATTTGGATCTAGTGGTGTTGGAATTGCAACGGGTATAACAACTGTAGTAGTTATTATATTCGGAGAGGTGCTTCCAAAATCATTAGCTAATGAAAATGCAGAATCATTTTTAAAAACTTGTAGTGGTGTACTATTGTTTTTATCAAATATATTTAAGCCAATCATAGCGCTTTTATCATTTATTAAAAAGAAAGTTGCAGAAAAGCTTTCTAAAGGCGAGTCTGGCCCTAGCGTAACAGAGCAAGAGTTAATGAGTATAATAGATGTTATCGAAGATGAAGGCGTTATGGAAGAAGATGAGGCTGAATTAGTTCAAAGTGCAATAGAATTTAATGATATTTCAGCAGCAGAAGTTTTAACTCCAAGGGTTGATATTTTTGCAGTGAGCATTGAAAGTTCAGTAGAATATATTAAAGATCAATTTTTAAATCAAAACTTTAGTCGTATGCCAGTATATGAAGGTTCTATTGATAAAATATTAGGGTTTATTAGTCAAAAAGAATTTTTCTCAAAATTATTAAAAAATGAAGAAATTAATTTAAAAGAGCTAGTAAAACCTTGCTTATATGTGCCACCTAAAAAGAGAGTTATCACTATAATGCAGGAACTACAAAAAGATAAAGTTCATATGGCAGTGGTAACGGATGAATATGGCGGTACTCTAGGAATTGTAACTTTAGAGGATATTTTAGAGGAACTAGTGGGCGATATTTGGGATGAACATGATGAAGTTCCACAGCAAATTAGATTAATTGGCGATGATATTTATGAATTAATGGGAGAAGCTTCTATCGAAGATTTCTTTGTGTCTGTATTTGAGAATAATCCAATATTCACAAAAGAGTACACAACTATTTCAGGTTATTTAATGGATAAATTAAATAAGGTTGCAGATGTTGGCGATATTTATGTTGATGATTATTTTGAATATTTAGTAACAAATGTTGTGGATAATAGAATAATCCTTCTTCAAGCAAAAAAAATAGTTAAATAAAATTAAAAGACAGAAAACTTAAGAGTTTTCTGTCTTTTTTATATTAAATTTATATAAAAATAAAGTTAAGAATAATCCTAATAAATAATATAAAATATATTCTGAAAAAAAGAATGCAATTGTGAAGGTGGAATTAG
>CAZVOQ010000237.1:1431-2266 GCA_964628475.1 uncultured Oscillospiraceae bacterium
GAATATTAATATAACTAAAAATTGCCAAAATAGATGAAGTGAAATGTATGGTAGAATAAATATAAAATCGGCTTTTAATTAAAGAAAGTATAAGAAAATATAAAGTGAAAACAAATAAAATAAATATAACTATGATACATAAAATATCTATCTTACTACCAATATTATTTATAACACTAGCATAGTATTGCATGTTTAGTGTGAAAAAATAACAGATAAAAAATAAAACTACAACCAAAATGAAATTAATAATATTAAATTTTAATATCTCTTTTTTTATTACACTAATTTCGCTGCCTTTTATTTTAAATATAAAAGATAATTTAGATTTAATTAAATTATTAAAATTAGGTTTTCCTTTTAGCAATTCATCAGCAGATAAATCTAATATTTTTGTAATAGGCAAAATTAAAGAAATATCAGGCATACCAGCACCAGTTTCCCATTTGCTAACTGCTTTGTTCGACACGCCAATTAAATTTGCAAATTCTAATTGGGTGTATCCTTTTTCTTTTCTTTTTAATGCAATTAATTCTCCAGTGGTGATAATATTTTCATTTCTCATATAAATCAATCCCTTCTAATATTTATTTTATAATAATTATAAATAAAATTCAATAAATTATAAAAAAATAAAGGTCTACTTTTAGTGGAATAAAAAAAACACTAAAAAAGATAGTTATTGCATATACTAGGATATTATAAGGTGGTGATACATATAAAAAATAAGGACTTATATAAAATCTATTTTGCAAGAAGGCTTTTAATTGAAGAAAAAGATAAAATAATAAAGGCATTTTCGTATCTAAATGATACATATTAAAATCCAGTTGAT
>CAZVOQ010000238.1:0-347 GCA_964628475.1 uncultured Oscillospiraceae bacterium
AATGCGAACACTTTATTACCTACAAAGGGTTATGAAAATTCAATGATAACTTGGGAAGTGCTTGCAGGTGATTGTACTATTGAAGATAATAAAATTATTAAAAATACAGATCAAGAAAAACTTCCAGCTACTTTACAGGCTACACTAAGTCAAGATGGACTTGAGGAAAAAGTAACATTTGATGTAGTGGTTCTTGATGAATATGTAGCTTATATTATGTCTTATTTTAATGGTAATTTAGGAGAAGAAAGAGGTAAATTAGCTTATAGTTATGATGGTTTAAACTGGGTGGATTTAAATGATTCTGATCCTGTATTATCTTCAAATTTAGGGAATGGTAGAATACG
>CAZVOQ010000238.1:357-2241 GCA_964628475.1 uncultured Oscillospiraceae bacterium
TTATTACCAGAGATAAAGAGGGCGATTTTATAGTATTAGCAACACAAGGTTTTGATAATCCAGAAATTTATATTTGGAAATCCGAAGATTTAGTGCAATTCTACGATCATAGTTTAAATTTGATTGCTTATAGTGATGAAAGTTTACATAGTACTGGTGAGCGAGCATGGGCACCAGAGCTGTTATATGATGAGAAACAAGATTTATATTATATTTTATACTCCGATCCTCTTCATGAAGAGGGAGGACATATTTATTATGTAACAACAACGGATTTTGTAGAATTTAGCTATCCTAATGTATTTTACGGCCCAGGTTATCCGGTAATTGATGGTACCGTAATAAATATGGATGGAAAGTTCTGGATGTTTTATAAGGATGAGCGTGTTGGAGCAACGACAATATTTTATGCTTCAAGTAATGAAATTGAAAATAAATTTGGATTAGCTTATGATCGTGAGTTTATCTTTAATAAAAAATTTATTGAAGGGCCATTCGTGGTTGAAAATTTTGAAAATGATAGTTATTACTTATATGTAGATCATTATCCAGAGGCAAAGTTTTATGTAGCAAGTTTTAGTCAATTAGGTCTTGAAGCTGATTTTGAGTGGTTAGAGGAAGACCAATATCAACTTCCAAATGAAGATGTGCGCCATGGTTCTACTATTGCAGTAACTCAAAATGAACTTGAACTAATTCTAGAGCACTATAAATAAGATTGGAGCAGTATTAATGGAATATCGTATTGAAGAAAAGTTTTTATGCAGTGAGTTTGATTATTATTTAATTAAAAGCAGAATACAGCAACTAATGGAAGTGGATAAAAATGCTTCAGAAAATAATGAATATATTATTAAGTCGATATATTTTGATGATGTTTTTAATACTTGTTATAACCAAAATGAAGATGGTGTTGATAGTCGTAGTAAATATCGTATTAGATGCTACAATAACGAAGATAACATAATTAGATTAGAGCGAAAAGACAAAAAAAATGGTTATACACATAAAGAAAGTTGTCTTTTAACTAAAGAGGAGTATACGACGTTATTAAAAGAAGATTGGCAGTTTGAAGTAACAGACAAAAAACTATTAAATGAGCTAAATCTAAAACGTCTACAGTCTTGGATGAAACCCTCTGCTATAGTAGAATATACTAGGGAAGCATACATCTATGAACCTGGAAATGTACGTGTAACTTTCGATAAAAATATGAATGTATCACAAGATATTAATAATTTTTTTGAAGAGGATATGCAAAGTATTCCGATTCTTGATGATAATCAATTTATAGTGGAAGTTAAATATGATGAATTTTTACATAAGGCAATTGAAAGTGCTTTGGATACTAAAAATTTATATCGAACAACATTTTCAAAGTTTTACCTGGGTAAACAAAAGTTAGGAACAATGACAGAAACATTTATAGATGAATAAAGGAGATTAAAAAAATGAGTATAGGAGATATTATAAAAGATTCAGTACTGGATCAGTTTACACCACAAACAAGTTTGACGGTGCTAGGTTTATTAATTATGTTTGCAGTTACAGCAGTATTTGCAATGTATATTTTTATTATATATAAGTTAAATTCAAAGAGGAGTTTTTATTATCCTAACTTCGCAAAAACATTAGTAGGATTACCAATTATCACTGCAACGATAATCGTTGCAATGCAAATCAATATCCTAGTATCATTGGGTATGGTTGGAGCATTATCGATAGTGCGCTTTAGAAATGCAGTAAAAGATCCCCTTGATTTATTATTCTTATTTTGGAGTATTACAATAGGTATAGTCTGTGGTACAGGAGCTTATACTTTAGCGCTTGTTGCTTCAGTGATCATAACTATAGTAATTTGGGGATTAGATTTCTTTCCTAATA
>CAZVOQ010000239.1:0-283 GCA_964628475.1 uncultured Oscillospiraceae bacterium
GCCCTGAAAATATAGTTTCAACTGTTTCTGGTTGATCTTCTGAATGTTTCTCTGCTTTTTCTAATAGTATATCACTACAAGCAAATTCTATATTTTTATAGTTGCCTTTAATATAATCACTGCCTTTAATTCTATTAAATTTATTCATTATTTTAGATTTTTTTATTGTTTCTCTTTCAATATGCTTATCTTTTTGATGATAATAAAGCTTAAAATATTGCTCTAATTCATTTTGCAAGAAATTATTATAACTTAATATTGAATTTATGCTAGATTTTATTTC
>CAZVOQ010000239.1:293-2237 GCA_964628475.1 uncultured Oscillospiraceae bacterium
ACCACTAATAACACAGCACCTGCCGTAAGAAAAATTGGTGGATTTTCTTGAGCTACAATCATTAGAAATATCGTTATAATCATACTTAAAATGGTTAATCCAAACAAAAGCTTTTCTTTTGATTTATAAGGCTCCATTTTATCACGTAAATTTTGAAGTTCAATAGAAATCTCTATGTCTGATTTATTATTTTGAGTGTCCATATTAAGGTTCCTTTCTTAAATTAGCTATATAAAAATCTCCTAATGTTTTAGCTTTATATCTATCACAATAGGAGATTTTATATTATTCTTCATAAACAATTAATGATTCATCTGGAACTTCAGATTGCTCAAAAAATGTATACATAACATTATCTGTATTCGTCATTACAAGTTCATTATCAACAATACTAATTGTTCCCATCGAGCCAATAATACAGTCCTCAGGCAAATAAAATTCGCCAGTTCCATCTTCGTTCCAAGTGTAAGTGCCATAACTTACATAAACTTCTGTTGTTTCTATATATTCTCCATTATAATTACCGGCTGATTTAATAATATCATAAAATGTGATAGTATTATCTTCATGAAAATCAACAGTCACACCAACAAAATCATGATGCCATGTCGTTCCAACGACTGTATCAACAGATGAACAAGAAGTTAGTAGTAAACTTAGTATAAAAACACTAATAATTATAATCTTTTTTATAATTTTCATAATTGCACTCTCCTCACTTTTCTAAATTTTCAAGCTTTTTTCTCGCTATTTCTAATGCTTGTTCAGGTTCAAGAAACTGCACAACTGGCTTTTGTGTTTTTTCTTTAGTTTCTTCATCTTTTTTCACTTTACGTTTTTTATCAAGCTTTTCTTTAATAATTTTTGAGCCTGCCAATCCCGCTGCTCCCGCTGCTGCTCCTGCCACGCCAATTCCAGCCGCTGCTCCTGCTGAAATCCCAGTATCTGCACCGCTGTCTGCATTCACGTATATATTTGTTACTTGTGGCTGGTCTGCCAAAGGAGTTGAAGATGTATTTGTATAGCTTTCAGTGCCAGCACTTGGTGAGTAACTCGTGTTTGTAGGTGCCGCATATCCTGAGCTTGAAGCTGGTGTTGCACTAGTGCCACCACCACCTTCTTGAACAACAATAACTATAGGATTTTTATAAAAATCTCTTTTATAAGCTTTAACATTTTCAGTTCTATTCGATTCAGCTGTTTCAGAAGATTTATACATATCGTGAATAACATTTAAAACAGCACCAGCATCATTTATAATACTGCTTGTGTCTTCTAGTTGAGCAGTGAGCGTTTTTAAATTATTTCTAACTCCATCAAATGAAGTGCTAACTCCAAGCTTTGTATTTATTGCTTGAATATTTTCAGCGCTTAATCTAATTGATGTAGCAATATTTTTTAAAGTATCTCCTTGCGCATTTAAAAGCTCGTATGAAATTTTATAGCTACTCATAAATCCTCCTTATTCCATTGTGTTTGCTGGTAATGATGGTAAATCTGCGGCTTTTGATTCTATCGCCTTTTCACTTTTTTCATATGTATCTGCAACATCATAAAGAACACTAGCTGTTTTATTTAAAGTAATTAAAAATTCATTACATTTACTATTTAACACCTCATAACTTGATACAAATGAAGTAGATGCCTCGCCTTGCCAGTATCCTTTTATTTTTTGAGTTTCTTTTGTTGCCTGTGATAGGCAACTTGCATATGATTTATGGATTTTATTCATTTCACTTGCTATATTTCTCATTTTAGCAACGTCAATTTTAATTTCTGACTCACTCATAATAATAAATCTCCTTTTAAATAATAAATTTTAGCCTTTAGCTAAGCTACTATTAATAATATCACTAACCATATCTTCATTTTTTCCATAGTTTGCTGCAATATTATTTAAAGTGCTAGACACATTAAGCATAAATTTTCTCATTTGTTCTAGTT
>CAZVOQ010000240.1:0-2235 GCA_964628475.1 uncultured Oscillospiraceae bacterium
CAAACTACGCAGACCGCAATGGTGGTTACACAAGAATCATCAAAATTGGTCCTCGCCGTGGTGACGCAGCAGAAATGGCAATCATTGAATTGGTTTAAGCATAGAATTTAATAAAAACAAAAAAACTTCCCTATAAGGGAAGTTTTTTTTGTGGTAATTTGCATAAAGTATGAAATTATTATATAATTATTTAGTTGGTAAAATTGATTATATAAATATAATTTAATATATAATAAACTATAAGTAAAAGATATGGAGATAATATGTTGTTTTCACTTGCTTTAATTTTAATATTTGGAATAGGGTTTGGCTCAATTTTTAAATTAATAAAATTGCCACCTTTAATAGGAATGCTATTAGCTGGAATATTTTTAGGCCCATCAATGCTTGATTTACTTGATGAAACTATTCTAATGATTTCATCTGATTTAAGGCAGATTGCATTAATAATTATATTAACTAGAGCAGGGCTTAATTTAGATATAAATCAGTTAAAAAAATCAGGCTTTACAGCTATATTAATTTGTTTTATTCCAGCTGTATTTGAAATAGTTGCCACAACTCTTATTGCACCAGTGCTTTTTAATATATCTTATATAGAAGCTGCTCTTTTAGGCTCAGTTATAGCAGCAGTATCGCCAGCTGTAATAGTGCCTAAAATGCTTAGTTTAATTGATGAAGGGTATGGAAAAGATAAGGGTGTGCCACAGCTAATTATGGTAGGTGCATCTGTTGATGATGTTTTTGTTATTATATTATTTAGTGCCTTTTCATCGCTTGCATTAGGAGAAAGTATAACTGCAAATAGGTTTTTTGAAGTTCCTTTATCAATAATTTTAGGTATTTTATTAGGAATCATTATTGGTATTATTTATAATAGATTTTTTGAAAAAGTGCATATTAGAGATACAAGTAAGGTTATAATGATGCTTGCAACAGCATTTTTATTAGTACATTTTGAAGATGTTTTTTCTTATTCTGCGCTACTAGCAATAATGGTTATTGGTGCGGTTATCTCAATTAAAAACACAACTTTAGCCCCTAGATTATCTTTAAAATTTTCAAAATTATGGGTTGGGTTTGAAGTGATATTATTTGTTTTAGTTGGTGCAAGTGTAAGTGTTGAATATATTAAATTTGCAGGCATTACAAGTGTTGTGCTTATTTTAATAGTTACTGTGTTTAGAGTTTTTGGAGTGATTACAAGCTGTATTGGCTCGAAATTTAATAAAAAAGAAAGATTTTTTTGTGCAATTTCTTATATACCAAAGGCAACAGTACAAGCTGCAATAGGAGGAATTCCACTGGCAATGGGAGTTGCAAATGGAGAATTAATACTAACAATTTCAGTTGTTTCTATATTGATAACAGCACCACTGGGAGCTATACTTATAGATGTGTTGCATAAAAAATGCCTAAATAAGTAAAAAATACCAAAATTAGCAGTATAAATGCTGAAAAAAAGCTTGTCGTCAGCTTAAAGATGTGGTATAATAGGAAAGTTCGTTAAATAAATATTTAACAAATAATTTTTATTAATATACTATCGGGGGAAACAATGAAAAAAATTATTGCTTTAATGCTAGCTATGGCATTATCAGCTTCTTTAGTAGCTTGCTCAAGCACTTCAGAAGAAACAACAGAAACTACAACACAAACAACTACAGAAGCGGTTGTTGAAACATTTCAAACAGAATATGAGATGATGGGAACTACTTCAAGTGGTAACCCTAAAAATGATACATTTATTTTTAATGGCGAAACAACAGATGGTGTTATTACTAGCTTAGAATTTGATGTTATCCGTAATAAAGGTCTTGAAGGTGAATATTCAAAAACTGAAATTTATGGATATGAAATGAACGTTTCAGATGCTACTATAACAGCTACAGAAGAAGGATTTGCTTTAGAAAACTTTACTTCAAAAGGCTACTCAGAAGAATTTGCAGCAGGTGGACTACAATTTTTACAATCAGCTTCAATTGAAGTATTAACAGAAGAAACAACTTTTGGTGAATTAACAGTTGTTGATTATAAAGGTGAAGAGCTATCAGCAGAAGATGCTATTATTTCATATCAATTCGTTGCTAATGAAGCTGGAATTGGAGAATTAACAGCTGAAACTTTAGTGAAAGATTTAGTTGCAATTCATGGCTTACATGATGGTACAACTTTCGTTGAAGGCGAAAACAGAATTTCATTTGAGGGTATTGCTGGTGGTAGAAGCTATGGCGA
>CAZVOQ010000241.1:0-2231 GCA_964628475.1 uncultured Oscillospiraceae bacterium
TCGCCTAAATCTCCAAATGGAGCACCATTAGCTGGGTGAGTAGCAGTTCTAGCAGCAACAGCAATTGTTGCCATGCTATCAGCATATCTTTGAGCTAAAGCAGCAACTTCTTCTAAAGATTTCCCATCTTTTGCAGCAGCAGCAGCGATATGATATAAAGGAATAGCACCACCAAGACCACGTCTGTCATCGCCGTTTTCTCTTGGAGCATTAGAAATGTCTTCTTGTGTTACAACTTTTTTAACGTTCATTCCAGCTTTTTCGCAAAGTTTCATAACCATATTACCAGTTAACATATCACCAGCATGGTTTAAAACTAGAAGTAAAACGCCTTTGCCTTTATCAGCCATTTTAACAGCTTCAAAAACATTTTGTGGGTTTGGAGCAGCGAAGATATCGCCAACAACAGAAATGTCTAGCATTCCATCGCCAACAAATCCTGAAACAGCTGGCTCATGCCCTGAACCACCAAAAGCCACTATAGTTACTCTATCTGCATCTTTTAATGTTTTAGATACAACCATGTTATTAGGAAGTAAATCGATATACTCCTGTGCTGCTAATGCGTAGCCCTCTAAAAGTTCTGCAGTAATTGTGCTTGGATCATTGATAAATTTTTTCATTTTCATGATAGTTTTGCCCTTTCTTTTTTAGTGTTTTTTAATATATTTTGAAATATATATTACAAAAATTAATTACTGAAATATTTACTCATTCCTTCAAAGAAATATTTCATTCCCATAGCTCCAGCATCAGGAGTGCCTATAGTTTTTTCTTTATAGCTTTTTGCTCTGCCAAATTTTGCTATATAATCTTTTGTATCCATAGCGCCTTTATGAGCACTAATAGCGCCATTTTCCATTATTTCTTTAATATCTTCATTTGAGTTTTCAATTCCTTCAACTGCTGGAAGAAGTGCATCCATTAATGTTTTATCACCGGTATTTGCTTTTGATAAATCATATAAAGTGTCATAACCACTTCTAAAAATAGTTTTTAATTCTGAAGATGAAACCTCTTTTTTATTAGGTGAAGCTGAGCTCATCCCCTCAAAGAATGTGCTCCATAAAGGAACTGCACTTCCGCCATTAATCATCATAACTGCAAAAGATGTATCATCAAGCATTCCTTTAATATCCTTACTATCATCTAATTCGTCAAGAGAGTTTTTTATGCTTACCATAACTTTTTTCATAGTTATGCCATGATCAGCATCTCCGAATTTTGAATCGATTTCTGTTAATTCACTTTCTTTTTCTATAACCTCGTTTGCACCTGATATTAGCATACCTTTAAAATTGTTAATGTCTAGCATTGTAATTCTCCTTTCAAAATTTGGTTACATATGTAACTAAATTTCCCTTGTTTTTTCGAGTGAATGATAGCACAGTAAATATTATAAGTCAATAAAAAATATCTCCAAAAATCACTTTTTGGAGATATAAACAAATATAGATATTTTAAATTGAACAACTTTACTAAATAAAGTTATGTGTAGATTTTTATTATTTCTTGTGCTAAATCCTCGCTCATAATACACTTTGTGAAAAGTTTTGTGTTTAAAGCGCCAATAGCAGCTTTGGTATTTAATTTGGGGGGTAAAACAGCGATAGATTCTCTTGATTTTCTTAATTGCTCTAATTCAATTTGCATAACTATATCGCGTTTTGCAGGAATAAATTGGCCATTTATATCAAAAGGGTATGCTAAAATTCTGCCAACAGCATTGTTTTTTAATAGATTATTATCAAATCTAATTGCAGTAGCTAAATCGGGTGTAGTGTAAATATTTGAAATATTAATTAAAGCATTATCAAGATTGTCCCAGCTTAAATTAATCTCTTTAAAATGAGTTGTTTTTTTAAAAATAAGTTTTTCAGAATGAGAATTCAATAATGTTTCGATGTTTAAACTAACAGCTTTTAATCCTGATTTTTTTGATATGGATTTTGCTATTTTATTAGTGTTATAGCTTTTAAAAGATGCATGAAGAGAGCCAATAATTGGTATAATTTCGCCATTTAATTTTAAATTTTTTATTTTTGAATCTTCGCAGTAGTTAGCAAAATCTCCAATACTAGAACCAAATCCTACTCCTATTCTTTGAGTAACAGTAGTTTTAGTAAATAATATATCAAATATAGCTTTAGAATACATATCTTGAAAATTTTCATAAGACGATGGAATAACAATAACTTTTTTTAATTCAAATAATGAGGCGATTTTTTCTC
>CAZVOQ010000242.1:0-2222 GCA_964628475.1 uncultured Oscillospiraceae bacterium
AGCGTTGTTTTTCCAACGCCAGAGTTTCCAGCAAAGGCAACTAATTTATCTTTCATTAAACCTTTTAAAATTTCAATATTATCAGAATTATCATCATCAATTACTAAAACTGTGTATCCTGCTTTTTCATAAATAGCCTTAACATCGCTATCTTCTTTTAAATCGGTTTTTGTTATAACTATAACGACCTGCGCTCCTTTATTTTGGCATATAGCACATAATTTATCGGCAACTAAATAATTTACATTCGGTTGTGTTGTTGATAAAACTAACACTAATAAATCTAAATTCGCAAAAGCTGGGCGCAAAAATTGATTTTTTCTTTTATGAATTTCAGTTATGATTCTTTCATTTTTATCAAATGAAACAATATCCCCAACTAAAGGGGAAAGGGAAAGATTTCTAAACTTCCCCTTTGCTTTACACTCTATTATTTCATCTTCGGATTTTATATAATAAAATCCTCCAACTGCTCTAATTATTATATTTTCTATCATATAATTCCCTTTTAAACTATTTTAAGGTAAATCTGCGCCCTCTGTCACCGGTGCATCTGTTGGCGCTGGTGGATCTGTTGCCACTGGTGGATCTGTTGCCACTGGTGGATCTGTTGTTACTGGTGCATCTGTTGGCGCTGTTGTTGGTGCTGTTGTTGGCGCTGTTGTTGGCGCTGTTGTTGGCTCAGTTGACGATGATGGTGTTGGAGTTGGTGTTGTCACTGGCACTACTGGCGCTGGCTGCGGTGCTGGTGCTGGTCCTAAAGAAATAACAATCGAAACCCTAGTTCCTGCCATAACTTTTTCTCCCACTGCTGGAGATTGATCTATAACAGTTCCTGCTGCTGCATCATTATGCTGCTCAGTTACAGTTCCAAGACCTAAGTTACTAGCACTTAAAACCTTTTGAGCATCTAAAGAGCTTGCAAGCCCTTTTAATTCTGGAACATTTGTTTGGGTTGTTGTAGCATCTTTATTTGAAGCTAAGTAAACAATAACTGAGCTTCCCGCTGTTACAATTGTTCCTTTTTCTGGCTCAGTTCTTATAACTTTACCTGCCCCAACCTGCTTTGTTTCTTCTATTTCTATTGTAATATCAACTCCCATTCCACTTAAAATCGACATTGCCTCTGCCCTTGAGGCATTAGCTAAATCTGGAAGCTGTGATGTTTGAGGGCCTAGTGAAACTTTTAAATTCACTGTTGCTTTTTCTTTAATTGATTTTGGAGGGTTTGGATTTTGAGAAATTACTGTATTTTCAGCAACATCATTTGAATAAACATATTCTATATTATAATTAAATTCATATCCCAGCTCTTTAACCTGACTCTCACTCATGCCTTTAAAATTTGGAAGTTCTATATCTTCTTGATTGCCAAGAAGCGGGCTTCCACTATTTGAAAGTATGAAATATATAGCCATTAATGAGCTTACTGCAAAAGCTGCAGTTACTCCTGCTAAAATTGGTAATGATAATTTAAAGCCTTTTTTAACTTTAACTTTTCTTTTCTTAGTTTCTTTTGTCAATTTATCCACCGCTATTGTTTTAGTTTCCCCGCTATCGGCAACGTAGCCAAATCTTGTTTGCGGATTTAATGCTAAGGTTTTTATATCTTGGAGCATGTCATTTGCTGTTTGATATCTTTTGTTTGTTTCTTTTGATATTGCTTTTAAAACAATTTGTTCTAGTCCCTCTGGTATAGTTTTAACTATTTCACTTGGTTTTACAGCTATATCTGAAAGCTGTTTCATAGCAACAGATACAGCTGTGTCTGAAACGAACGGAAGTGTTCCTGTTAGCATTTCATACATCATAATACCTATTGAATAGATATCACTTCTTGCATCTGTACTTTTACCTTTAACCTGCTCAGGGCTTATATAATGAACCGAACCAATTGCTTTATCTGTAACTGTTTGTTGATTTGCAACCGACAGCCTTGCAATTCCAAAATCCATTATTTTTAATGTTCCATCTTGCAAAAGTATAACATTTTGAGGCTTTAAATCTCTATGAATAATTCCATTTTCATGGGCGTGTCCCATCGCTGATAGAATAACCCCTGCTATTTTAACAGTTTCTTGCCAAGATAGTGTGCCTCTTTCAGTTATATATTTTTTTAATGTAATGCCATCAAGATATTCTACTACAATGTATTTTTCTTCATCTGTAATATTAACATCAAAAACTTTTATTATATTTTCATCATTTAAAAGCGAAATTGC
>CAZVOQ010000243.1:0-2152 GCA_964628475.1 uncultured Oscillospiraceae bacterium
ATCCATATGGTGGTTATCAATACATGTATAATACATATGATGAACTAAAGCCAATATTTGATAAATATGGATTTGAATTATACGATTATTCAAACGTAGAAAATCTAGAAATAACAGATGATTATTTTATAGATTATATCCATATAAGCGAAGTTGCAGGAGGAAAAGTGATGCTTGATATATTAAATAAAGGAAGCAGATTAAATGAATATATTACCCCGAGCATTTTACAAGAAAAAATTGATAATGCTTACTCTGTCTTAGATTTTGAGCCATTATTTTACTTTAAAGAAGAGGAGACTAAATAATGTTATTTAATTCATTTCAATTTGCTGTGTTTTTGCCAATTGTATTTATTCTTTACTGGGCATTACCGCATAAATATAGAAATCCATTATTATTAATTGCAAGTTATTATTTTTATATGAGTTGGAATCCAAGACTTATAGTTTTAATTTTATTAACTACAACTGTTGCATTTTTAGCAGCAAAATATATGTCAAAAGGATATAATAAAAAGATTATACTAAGTGCAACAATATTTGTATGCATTGGTACATTAGTGTTTTTTAAGTATTTTAACTTTTTAAGTGTATCTTTAACAAGCTTTTTAAGAGCTATATCACTACCAATAAATGATATTACTTTAAATTTATTACTACCAGTTGGAATTTCATTTTACACTTTTCAAACTTTAAGCTATGTAATTGATGTTTATAATGGAAAAATACAAGTTGAAGAAAATTTCTTCACTTTTGCTCTTTATGTATCATTTTTTCCACAGCTTGTAGCAGGACCAATAGAACGACCAGAAAATTTATTACCACAATTTAAAGAAAAGCATATCTTTAATTATGAAATGGCAATGCAAGGAATGAAACGTATTGCAGTGGGTGCTTTTAAAAAGATTGTAATTGCTGATACTTTAGCAAAATATGTTGACTTAATATATAATGATGTGGGAAGCTATACAGGCTTATCTCTAATAATAGCAACATTATTTTTCACAATACAAATTTATTGCGATTTCTCAGGATATTCTGAAATTGCAAGAGGAACGGCTAATATATTAGGTTTTAAATTAATGGAAAACTTTAAAACACCATATTTTTCAGCATCTATATCAGAGTTTTGGAATAGATGGCATATTTCATTATCGAGTTGGTTTAAAGATTATGTATATATTCCATTAGGAGGCAATAGAGTTTCAAAAAGTAGGCATTATTTTAATTTGTTTGCAACATTTTTATTAAGCGGTTTATGGCATGGAGCTAACTGGACTTTTGTTTTTTGGGGTGCATATCATGGATTTTTAAATGTTATTGAAGTCACTCTTAAAAAGATGAAAGTTAAACCAATCAAAGTCCCGAAAATATTTAAAATAGCGTTTATATTTGTATTAGTGAACATAGGTTGGGTTATATTTAGGGCAAACACTCTTAGTGATGCAATGTATATTTTTCAAAATATGTTTACAGGAATAACTTCTCCATTTAGTTATGTGTTTAATATGATAGTAGACTTTGGTATTGACAGATATAATATTATATATTATATTTTACCAGTAGTTGTATTATTTATAATTGATTTTATTGAATATAAACAAGGATTAATAAACTTTATAGATAAATTGAAAAAGCCAATTAAATACACATTGTATATGGTGATAAGTTATGTAACAATATTTACTTTTTTATACTTATACCTACAAGGTGCAGAGCAAGTATTTATTTATTTCCAATTTTAAAATAGAATTAAAAAATAAACGAAAAAAGCCACTAATTTAGTGGCTTTAGATAACAAATACAGCTAATTTATAGTGGAATAAATATAAAATAAAAAAATACAAAGGAATGGCTTTCGCCATTCCTTTGATTTAATAATTTCATCTAAAATAAGCATAACAAATTAACACTAAAAGAATAGTATATTCTATTTAATAAGAGTGAGTAACAATTTACCATGAGTAACAGGTGCTAAAAATACTAGTAAATAATGCTCATAAAAGAAAAACCGCCAGTTTATGTATCGAGCTCTCGTTTGTTAAACTTTAGGTATAACTTTTGAGCTCATTATATTAAATTGGTGGTTTTTTAGTTTAATAAGTATTAAAATGTATTCTTTGCTCATCGTATCTATCAACAAAGTTATT
>CAZVOQ010000244.1:0-2142 GCA_964628475.1 uncultured Oscillospiraceae bacterium
CATTAAATTCCATAATTTGTACCACTTCTTATCTATATTATTGTATCATATTTGTTTGTATAATTATATATTTTATTTCTTTTATATTAAATTTTTCTGTTGAAATATAATCCGAACTATAAAAATCGAATTTGTAGTATCATCATTTAAATAAAAACTGTTATAAGCGCTTTTATAACAGTTTTTTATCTATAAAGTATTCAAGATACAATGGTTTTATACTATTTTTTAAATGAGCGCAAGTAAACTCATGACTACTCTCTATCCCTTTTATGTAAAATTTTCTAAGTGTATTATTTTTATTAGCTACCGATTCGTATACAAAAGATATTCCGATATTATCAGCTACAAGCTGTGTTATTGAAGAAAAAGAGTTAATTTGAATTTTATTTTGAAAGCTATCAATAGTATAGTTATTATTAGTTAAAATTCTATCAAAAGCCTCTTTTGTTCCTGAGCCGTTTTCTCTATAAATTAAGCGATTGGAAAATATATCTTTTAATTCAATAGTTTTATTTGCAAATGGATGTTCTTTACTACATATACCAACTAAAGATTCTTTTTTATAAGTATAATTACAAAATTCATCTTTATTAAAATATCCTTCAATAAAAATATAATCTAATTCACCATTTTTAATTTTTAAAATCAAATTATCTGTGTTGTCAATCGTGTAAATTAAATCTATATCCTTTTCTAATATTAATTTAGATATCTGATTATTAATTATATATTCGCCTATTGTTCTAGTTGCACCTATTCTTAATTTTTGTTTTTCTTTTATAGAAATTTCATTTATTAACTTGCTTGAATTATATTCGGCAGATATAGAATAATTTTCTAAAATCTCAGCTTCTTTAGTTTTATATAAAATTCTATTTTTATATATAAACAATTTGCAATTATAATAGCTTTCTAATTGCTGTATATGATTTGTTATAGCTGGTTGAGATAAATTTAATTCTTCAGCAGTAACTCTATAATTCATATTTCTACACAATGATAAAAATGTATTTATTTTATAATCTAACATTAAATCCTCCATAAAAAAAATTTATCAATCAATTAATTTTTATTACTTTATTTTATCATTATAATATGCTAAAATCAATAGTATAAAAAGATTTATATAATATAGGAGAAAAAAATGACTAAAAACAAATTCACGGCTATAATTCCTGGGGTAGCTCTTGCTACTGGTATTGCATTTATAGCTCAAATTATCGAAGGCTTACTTCCGATTCATTTAATTGGAGATTCTGTTATCGCATTATTTATAGGGATGGCTATAAACTATTTTTTAAAGCCATCCGATACTTTTAAATCTGGCATAAACTTCACTTCAAAAAAATTATTAAGAGTTGCTATTATATTTTTAGGTGCTTCACTTAGCGTTGGAACTATATTAACTGTTGGGAAGAATTCATTAATTGTAATGTTTTTCACTCTTTTAACTTGTTTTGGTGGCGGTTATTTTATTGGTAAGGCATTAGGCTTAAACTGGAAGATGTCTAATTTAATTTCAGCTGGTACTGGAATTTGTGGTGGCTCAGCTATTGCTGCTATTGCCCCTGTTATTGATGCTGATGATACAGATATTGCTTTTGGAATGTCTGCAACATTTATTTTTGATATGATAATGATTTTAATTTTTCCTGCAATGGGTGCTTTTTTAGGATTATCCGACACAGCTTATGGATTATGGACAGGGACTGCTGTTAATGATACATCAAGCGTTGTAGCAGCTGGATATGCATTTAGTGAAGCTGCAGGCGACTATGCAACAATGGTTAAATTAACTAGAACATTATCAATTATCCCAGCTGTATTGATTTTTTCAATGATAAATATTCATGTTAAAAGAAAAGAAGCAGCAAAAACAAACTCAACAGTAACTGATACAATCACAGGCAAAGTTAATTTTATGCAAATTATTCCTTGGTTTATCTTAGGATTTTTAGCCTTAGCAGGACTTAATAGCTTAAACTTTATTCCAGTTAATGTTGGTTTAATTTTAAAAGATATTAGTAAATTTTTAATGGTTATGTCTTTAGCGGCAATTGGTATTAAAACCGATGTTAAGCATATGAAGCAAGCAGGATTAAGACCTATGCTACATGGATTTATTATATCAGCCTTAGT
>CAZVOQ010000245.1:0-2137 GCA_964628475.1 uncultured Oscillospiraceae bacterium
TATAATATTTTCTTTATCTTTTTTATTTTTTAAATCACCAAAAAATAAAAGAGTTTTTTCTTTTTCTAAAAACAAACTTGCACCACCTATAAAGCCATACTCATAGCCTTTTAAATACACATCGCCTTTATTTATTAATAAGCAATCTAAATTATTATCGGTTAAAATTTTATGTATATTTAAATCCTCAGTTATATATGCTAATGGATTTAAATTTATAGTAGAGCATTTTGTGTATCCTTGATTTACTAGTATTTCTTTTTTATTTTTAAAATCAACATCTATTGCTGTTTTTTTATTTTTAATAATATATTTAGCATTAATAATAAAGTTTAAATAACTTTCTGTTAAATACCCTTTTTTCAAATAATCAATTTCGTTAATTTTATAATCGAATTTTAAAATATGTTGAAAATTCGATTTTTGACAAGTTGAAATATAAAATTCATTTTCAGCTTTCATATACAAAACATCAGCATGATAATTAATTTCATCGCTTACCCTGTTTGAAGTAATAACGTCAATGCACTTATATCCATAACTTTTAATTACATCAACAATTTCAGTGTCGTAAAATGAAACTATACAATTTCTACCTTTCATAATCTCTCACTCTCTATTTAATGCCTCCACAGGAGTTAATATAGCAGCTTTATAACTAGGATACAAACTAAAAACACCTGCAAAAAAGATTGTAACAAAAATTCCTGTAATTAGCAAGCTATAATCAAAAATATAATTATTTTTTACAATTAAATTTAAAATCAATAATACCATTCCCCCAAAGAAAACACCTAAAGATATTCCAATTAGTGTTGCTAAAATAGAAGCTATAAAAAATTCAAACATAATATTTAATCTGCTAGCACCAAGACTTATTTTAATTCCAATATCACGCTTTTTAATATTAACAGCAGTTGTAACACTCGTTGCAACAGATATACTGCCAACTACAACAGCAACGCAAGAAACTGCAAATAATGCAAAAAATGCAATTTCTACAATATTATTTATAGTATCTCTTTGCTGGCTAAGATTGCTAACATTTATTGTTAATTCATTATTAAAATCTAAATTTTTAAATAAAAAATTAGTGATATCTTCATCAATATTGTCCTTTTGTTTTGTGTTAATCATTATTTGATCAAAATTTGTTTTATTTGAATTGTTAAGCATAATTGTATATGGAATATATACAAAGTTTGGTATTGTGTCTGCTCCTGTTAATCCATTTAATAAATTACTTGTCTTTTTTAAAACACCTATTACTTTAAAATTATAAACTCCTTTACCGATATTTAATAAAACTTCTTTTCCAATAATATTTGTTCTACCATAAGAGCTTAATGCAAGTTCTTCATCAATCACACAAACAAATTCCTGCTTTTCAATTTGATAATCAGAAAAAAATTCTCCACTTAACATTTCTAAATTTGCAATGTCTTTTCCTTGAGTTGAAATGCCCCAAGCCATTGCATCATATTCCTTTGAATTAGAAAATTCAATAGTTGCATAATCATAAATTATAGGAGTATGCTTTATTATATCTGGGTATTCTAAAAGTGTGTTATAAACTATCTCATTTGTTATATTATTACTTTGTTCATCTTGCGCGCTAACTAAAAGCCCATTTAAGCCTAAGCCATTTAATTCATTGTTTATTTCTTCTTCACCTACCATAGAAACAATACTAACTAAAGTGATGCAAAGCATAGAAATAAAAACTGATATTATAGCCATTTTATAAGGTTTAATAATTCTTTTTATACGTTTAATCAATTAATAAGTACCACCCTATCAAATTCTTTTATATCGCCTTTAATAAAAATTGTTTCTTCATTAAAATCGTTTAATATTTCCTGCCCTATTTTTGTTTCAACGCCTGAAATGATATACTCTTTATAAGCTAAGCCATTATTTAAAATAAATACAAATTCCCCGTTTTCATCTTGATTAATATATTCATATGGGAGTATTTTAATATCTTGCATATAATCATTTTCTATAACAGCTGTTAATTGTAAGCCATCTGCTGCTTTAGAATCTAAATTTGATATATCAGCAAATATATCAACTAAAACTTTACTTCCTAAAGCACTAACTTCTTCATATATAATCGCAGTTTTATCACTAATTT
>CAZVOQ010000246.1:0-2120 GCA_964628475.1 uncultured Oscillospiraceae bacterium
TATATTTTACACCACTTTTCTTAGCTCTTAAAATATTATCACCAAATGGGAAAAATGCATCAGAAGAAAGCGAAACATCAGTAACACTTGCTATAAATTCTTTTTTCTCTTCTTTTGTTAAAACGCTAGGCTTTGTTTTAAATCTTGTTTGCCAAATTCCATCAGCTAAAACATCCATATATTCATCTGAAATATAAACATCAATTGCATTATCTCTATCAGCTCTTGAAATTTTATCCACAAATTCTAAAGCTAAAACTTTTGGATGTCTTCTTAAATGCCAAATATCTGCCTTATCACCAGCTAAGCGAGTGCAATGAATTCTTGATTGTTGCCCTGCGCCAACTCCAATAGTTTGTCCATTTTTAGCATAGCAAACTGAATTTGATTGTGTGTATTTTAATGTTATCATTGCTAAAAGCAAATCAAGTTTTGCGCCTTTTGTTATTTCTTTATTTTTAGTTACAATATTTGAAAAAATTTCATCATTTATAAGAATATCATTTCTTTTTTGTTCAAATGTAATACCGAAAACTTCTTTTGATTCCATTATTTCAGGAGTGTAGTTTTCATCAATTTTAATAACTAAGTATGTGCCTTTTCTTTTGGCTTTTAAAATTTCTAAGGCAGCGTCTGTATATCCTGGAGCAATAACGCCATCTGAAACTTCTTTTGATATAACTTTTGCACAGCTTTCATCGCAAACATCACTCAAAGCTATAAAATCGCCAAAACTCGACATTCTATCAGCGCCTCTTGCACGAACATATGCCGCTGCAATTGGAGAAAATTCTGCATTTTTATCAGCAAAGAAAACTTGCTTATCTTCATCTGTTAAATCAAGTCCTAATGCAGCACCCGCTGGAGAAACATGCTTAAATGAAGTAGCAGCTGCTATACCTGTTGCCTCTTTTAACTCTTTAACTAATTGCCAGCCATTTAAAGCATCTAATAAATTTATATACCCAGCCCTACCATTTAAAATTGTAATCGGTAGATTCTCTTCATTTTTCATATATATTTTACTAGGATTTTGATTTGGGTTACATCCATATTTTAAAACTAATTCTTTCATAAAATTAATCCTCTCTACACATTTTTATTTAATATTTCAACTGTGTATTCATTTGTTTTCATATTAATAAAATTCACATACAACGAAACTTTGTTTTCTTCATTCAAGCTATCCCAAAGATTATTTGAAAACGCCTTTACATCACCATCAAAAGAAACTTTAACTGGCTCTCCTATAAAAGATGGTATTGGATTTCCATCATCAAAATAAGTATGAATAATTCTCCCTGTATTAACTGGGATATTATTATATTCATAAAAATATCTTAGGCAATGATTACTATCACCTTCATCTGATTTTAATATATTCATTTTAAAAGAATAATCTTTAGATATTAAAGCTGAAATACGAGGAGTAAAATTTGGAGCATCTGGCTCAAACTCTCTTGTTTTTAAAGCGCAGTTAAAGCCTCTATCTTTTTTTAGAAATTCGTAAATAGTGTCTGTTTGATCTCCATTTGTAATTATTAAATTATCATTAAATTTTATAACAGGGTTATAAATTATTAATGATGGATCCACTAATTTTGATTCATCAAAAGCCATAGTTTTAATTCCTAAATCAGTTTTAGTAAAAACTCTATTTCTACTATTTTCACTTCTACCCATTATAAAATAAGCAGCCACTAAATATTCTTCATTTTTGCCTATAAAAATCCCTCTGCCAGGATATGATTTATTTTGCAAGTATTCGTTTAAAGTTATCATTTTTTATCCCTTTATATTATATGTAAATTATTTATTTCTATCATCAGCTATTTTCTTTATAGCTTTTGGAAGTATAACCCATTCAGCATTTTCTAAAATTCTTTTTTGTAAAGTTTCTGGTGTGTCTTGTTCTAAAACATCAACTGCTTTTTGCATTATAATTTTTCCAGTGTCAACTCCTGCATCAACATAATGAACAGTAGCCCCTGAAATTTTAACACCTTTTTCTATTGCTGCCTTATGCACATTTAAGCCATAAAAACCATCTCCACAAAAAGCTGGGATTAGCGAAGGATGTATATTTATTATACTATTTGTAAAATTTTCGACAAATTTTT
>CAZVOQ010000247.1:0-2095 GCA_964628475.1 uncultured Oscillospiraceae bacterium
AAACAGAAATTATGGCAAAAAATCAAGAAAGAATGATAGGAAAAACTATTGAAATCATCTGTGATGAATATGATGAAGAAAATGAATTATTTATATGCAGAAGTGTTTATGATGCACCTGAAATAGATGCAGAAGTTTACTTATCAAAAGATAGCGATATTCAAATTGGAGATATAAAGCTTGCTAAAGTTTTAAAAAGCGATATTTATGATTTGTATGCTGAATTAGTGTAATAAAGGGAGAAAGTTTATGAATTTACCAAATAAATTAACCACTTTTAGAGTTTTATTAATGCCAGTGTTTATTGTGTTTATGGAATTTTATAATCCAAATAGCACAAAAGTAAGTTATAATGTTTTAATTGCATTAATAATATTTGCTGTAGCATCATTTACTGATTTTTTAGATGGATATATTGCAAGACGAGATAATATCGTAACTGATTTTGGTAAATTTATGGATCCTTTAGCAGATAAAGTTTTAACAACTGTTGCTTTAGTATACCTTTTAACATTGGATTTTTTATCTCCTATAGTACTTTTAATTGTTTTAACAAGAGAATTTATAGTTAGTGGGATAAGAATGGTTGCGGCTTCTTCAAAATCAGGTGGAGTTGTGATAGCTGCATCTTTTGCAGGAAAAGCAAAAACTGTTTTACAAATGGCTGTTATAATTTTAGCTTTAGGCGTGTTATCGGCAGTAGAGATGCAAAATGGCTTTGTGATATCCAATTTTGATACATTTAAATTAGTTATAGAAATTTTAATGTGGATTATGGCTGCAGCAACTGCAATTAGTGGTGTTCAATATGTGATTCCGTACACAGACATACTAAAAGATAATAAATAAATCTTGATTATAATCTATATAAATGTTATAATATAACAAACGAGTGACAATACTCTAATCATATCGCTTTAAAAGAATTCTTTTACTGTGATGACCTAAAAGAAAATTTAGTAAAAACTGGATTTTCTTGATGCAAATAGGGATAAGGGTATTGCCACTCAAATCAACTTTAATATAATTAAAGCTGAAAATAATAAATGAAATGCGCTAGGATTAAGAATAGTAGCTAATCTAAAAATTTCAAGAGAGTAACTGCCTTGGGCTGTGAGCAGTTTAAATATAATAAGTTAGTGAATGCACTTAAAAGCAGATAAGGCGAATAAAGTAGTCTTATTCGGATAATTCCCGTTAAAGAATTCAAAAGATACAAAACGAAGTGGAACCGCGATTATTTCGCCTTCGCCTATTATTATAGGCGAGGGCGTTTTTATATTATTAAACGAAGGGATTAGTTAAAATTATGAGTTACATGAAAGTGTTTAATACATTAACTAGAAAAAAAGAGGAATTTATTCCATTAAAAGAAAAAGAATACAAAATTTATGTGTGTGGGCCAACAGTGTATAATTATATTCACATAGGTAATGCTCGCCCAGCTATTATTTTTGATACATTAAGAAAATATTTAGAATATAGAGGAAATAAAGTTCACTATGTTTCAAATATTACAGATATTGATGATAAAATAATTAAAAAAGCGATTGAAGATAAGGTTAGCTTTGATTCTGTTGCAAGAAAATTTGAAAATGAATGTTTTATTGATTTAGAAGGCTTAAATGTTAAAAAAGCAGATGATACGCCAAGAGTTTCAGATCATATTCCAGAAATTATCGACATAATTGATACGTTAATTTCTAAAGGACACGCTTATAGAGCTGAAAATGGTGATGTTTATTTTAGAGTTCATAGTTTTAAAGATTATGGTAAATTAAGTCGCCAGCCTTTAGAGGATTTAGAAGTTGGGGCTAGAATTGAAGCAAATGATATAAAAGAAAGCCCTGTTGACTTTGTTTTATGGAAGGCTTCAAAAGAAAATGAGCCTAGCTGGAAATCTCCATTTTCAGATGGCAGACCAGGCTGGCATATCGAGTGTAGTGCTATGAGTAAAAAGCATTTAGGCGATGTTATTGATATGCACGGTGGTGGACAAGATTTAATTTTCCCACATCATGAAAATGAAATTGCACAAACTGAATGTGCTACGGATAAAGAATTTGCAAGATATTGGATGCATAATGCTTATATT
>CAZVOQ010000248.1:0-2085 GCA_964628475.1 uncultured Oscillospiraceae bacterium
TGGAGAAATCAAATAAAAGTTTGCCCAGGCAAAGCTTTATATCAAAAAAATAAATAAAAAAATGGTTCACCTATTTATAGGTGAACCATTTTAAATTAAGTAATAAAATATATTATTTCATTTCCATTAATTCAATTATAGCTCCATCTTTTTTAACAAAGCATAGATAGCTATCGCCGTTATCCATTTTTGGAACAATAACTTCATCAGCTAAAGCTGCATATTTTTCAATAGAATCAACTTTTGCTGCAACATGAACGTCGTAATGCATAGATTCTGGGAAAATAGTTCCTGGTAGGAATCTAACATATTCTATTGCAAAAGGGCTTTTATCTGGAGTTGTAACATAAATGCCAGCTCCCTCAGCGTGGAATTCGCCTTCTTTAGATTGTGTTGTAGGTACTCCGATGTGTATAATTTCAAACATAGTCAAAATCTCCTATAAATTATAATTGTTTATTTTTTAAGCTGCTTTATCTTTAGTTAAAGATGCTTCATAAGTGCCTCTTATTTTTATTGTTAAGAAGCCCCATACAAGGCCGAATAAGCAGTAGAATAATTCAACAGCTGCAAACGCCCAAAAGTTTCCAGCAAATTCTGGAGCAACAGCAGGTGAGCCTGCTATGTAGCCCATAATTCCAAAATATGCACCAGCGCCTACAAATAAGGCAGGAACATAGCTTAGAATTTCAACTCTTTCACAGTATATAGTTGGAATAACTAATAATAAAACTGCAACTGGAACGCCAAAGAATCCAAGACCAGAAGCTGATAGCGAACCACCAAGAGTCATAATTCCGATAGATACGCCTATACCAACAGCATAAGCTATAAAGCCTTTAATACCACCTTTAACATCACAGCCACCCAAGAAGTATACAGCCCAAGCTTGGAATGCTATCCATGAACCGCCACCGGCTAAAAGACTACCAATTATAGTGTTTGCAGCTAACCATTGATCTATAGCTTGCATTAAAAAAGCTAAAACAGCTACTATTACTGCTGACCAAAGAAATTGTTTTGCACTTATTTTCATAATGATTTCCTCCTAAATTAGATGAAATCATCCCAAAATATTGACAGTGTATTATTATAATGATAAAATATCAGTTGGGATGATTCCCGATTTATAAAGAAGTTTGAATCTTTCTTGCCGGAGAGGACAAACTTCTTTATTTTTTATTATATAATTTTATTTCAAAGAATTTTTTGTATCTAGGTAAAATTCATAAGCCATTTTACCTGTATATTTTTCATGAACAACTTTTGCCACAGCAGCTCCCATAGCCTCAGGGCATTCACTTTGGAAGATATTTCTTCCCATATCCATGCCTTTAGCTCCACAGCTCATTGCTCTATAAGACATTTCAAGTGCTTCTTCTTCACTAGTTTTTTTACCACCAGCAACAACTATAGGCACAGGGCAAGCAGCAATAACTTTTTCAAAATCTTCGCAGTAATATGTTTTGATTGTATGAGCACCAAGCTCAGCTAAAACCCTAGTTGCTAATTGGAAATACTGATTAGTTCTTTCCATTTCTTTACCAACAGCAGTTACAGCCATAACAGGTATGCCATATTTTTCACCCATATTAACAGCTTCACAAAGAGCGTGTAATGAGTTTGCTTCACCTTTTGCGCCAACAAAGCATTGCATTGCAAGGCAGTCAACATTTAAGCGTAGGGCATCATCAATATCAGTTGCAATGCCACTACCAATACTCATATCATCAAATAAAACTGTGCTATCGTGATTTGCACGAAGACAAATACCTTTATTTGTGATAGGATTTATGCTAGTTCTTAGAGCACCACGAGTTGCCATTAAAACATCAATATGCGGTAGAAGTGGTGGGATTGCTATATCTAATCTTTCAAGACCACTTGTTGGACCCATTATGTATCCATGATCAAAAGCAAGCATTACAGTATTGCCAGACACTGGGTTGAAAATTCTTGAAAGGCGATTTTTCATCCCCCAAGATGCATCATTCATCCCCTTAACGTGAAAGCCTCTATTTTCTACTGGAATATCTAAATGATATTCTTTTGCTTGTTTGTTTCCTTGTGCGTCTGCCATAACTT
>CAZVOQ010000249.1:0-2084 GCA_964628475.1 uncultured Oscillospiraceae bacterium
AGCACCTTTAATAGTTTCTAGTTTAACTGGAATTTTGTTATGTTTATTAGCTGTAATGATGATGATATTTTTCGTTGCAAAAACTGTTATATACGGAGATCCAGTTGATGGATACCCTTCAACTATATCAATAATCTTGTTTTTAGGTGGTATTCAGCTTTTAAGTATAGGTATATTAGGTCAATATATATCAAAATCATACTTAGAAACAAAAAATAGACCAATTTATATAACAAAAGAAACAAATATAGATTAATCTATAACCAACATTTAATTATAGCTAAATACTAATAAATAGAGAGAGCAAATATATAATAAATATTGCTATAAGTAGTAAATATTGCACTTTTTCTAAAGAAAAAGCAAAGCCAAATATTTGTAAATCAGATAAAAGGACTTTTACTTTGCTTCGTGACAGAAAAAGCGGTGTTTTTATATATTTTGATAGTAAAAGATATATTTTATCCTTCAATAGCGATACTTTTATAATAGTCAAGGGAATGGTTTTCACCATTCCCTTATATTTTTTTATTCATAAAGTCTCTTTATAGATATTTCACTATTTTAGATATTGCTTTTTAATTGAAAAAATAAACAAAATTATTAAATTTAATATGAATTTAATTATAATATCATACATATATATATAGCTTAATATGGTTAAAATTATAATAAAGAATTAATTAATTAAATTTAATCTGTTAGTTTGTACAAAAAATAATAATATTGATATTTTATGCTTATATTGACTATTAAAAATACAAGTGTATAATTGAAATAAAATAATATAATTAGGAGAAAATAAAATGAGTAAAATAGCTATTAAATGTTCAAAAATGTTCGATGCAGAAAATGAGAAAGTATTAGAAAATGTAATAATTTTTATTGATGGTAATAAAATTGAAAAAGTTGCTGATTTTAATGAAACTACAAATGGATATAAAATTATTGATTTAACTGGCAAATTTGTCACTCCTGGTTTAATAGATTGCCATGTGCATCTTTGTGGAGATGGCGAATCTAGTAACACTAAAATTTATAAAACGGTTGGAGATAATGCTTTTTATGCAATGAGAAAAGCTAATGCAGATTTACTAGCAGGGTTTACCACTGTAAGATCTTTAGGTGATCCAGCTTTTGTTGATGTAGCTTTAAGGAATGCAATAAATAGGGGCGAAATTATCGGGCCAAGGCTAGTTGTGGCAGGACCTGCGTTAAGTTCAACTGGTGGACACGCAGATAGCCATTATAATCCATACATGAGCGATTCGCTAGCAAACAACGTTGCCGATGGTCCTGAAGAATTTGCGAAAATTGCAAGATACAATATAAAACATGGCGTTGATTTAATTAAATTTATGGCAACTGGTGGCGTTATGAGTTTGGGAACAACTGTTGGAGCTCAGCAAATGACGTTTGAAGAAATGAAAGCTGTTTGCGATATAGCAAATATGTATGGAGTTCATACGGCAACTCATGCACATGGCACTTCTGGAATTAAAGATGCTGTTAAAGCAGGGGTAACTTCTGTTGAACATGGAATGATTTTAGACGATGAGTGCATTGAAGAGATGGCAAAAAGAGGCACATATTTAGTTCCAACTATTATCGCAGCTGAAAGAATAATAACAAAAGGTGCTCAAATGGGCGTTGCAAATTGGGCAATTGCTAAAGCAAATCAAGTTTTTGCAACACATAAACAAGGCTTTATGAAAGCTAGGAAAGCTGGAGTTAAAATTGCATTTGGAACAGATGCTGCTACACCACAAAATTTCCATGGAAAACAAGGATACGAATTTGAATTACTTCAAGAATTTGGAATGAGTGCCTTAGAAGCTTTAACCGCTGCAACTAAAACAGCATCAGAATTAATAAGAAAAGATAAAGAAATAGGCAGCATTACTGAAAATAAATTGGCAGATATAGTTGCATTTGATGAAGATCCAAGAGATAATATTAAAACAATGACAAACTGCGTTTTTGTTATGAAAGATGGTGTGGTTTACAAATAACTTTTAATTAAAAAACTTGTATGGGGTAGTTAAAATGATTGAATATAAAGAAATAGATTCTGATTTTTTAAA
>CAZVOQ010000250.1:0-2079 GCA_964628475.1 uncultured Oscillospiraceae bacterium
AATTAAAATCGATATATCTAATATGCTCATAATTTAACTGCCCTTCTTTTTAAGTTGTAATACCTTTATATAGTACAATCATTAATTTATAAAAATTAATTTAAATATGATTTAGAATATAATAAAAGCAGAATCCAATGGATTCTGCTTTTATTTTGGTGAGCCATCGGAGACTCGAACTCCGGACACCCTGATTAAAAGTCAGGTGCTCTGCCAGCTGAGCTAATGGCTCTCACCGCTGAACTGTTTATTTCTTTTTGACAGCTTAGTTATTATATCAATAAAAAACTAAAAAGTCAACACTTTTTTAAAACTTTTTTTAATTTTTTAAAAAAAAATTAATTTTCTTTAAAAAATTAAGAAAAGCAATGATTTAAATTGCTTTTCTTAACAATCTTTTTCAAAATCCAACATAATAATAATATATTAATTTTTAACTTCTACTATTAATTTCATTGCTGTTCGACTTTCACCCTCAACTTCTACCGTAGTAAAGGCTGGTGCGCATACAAGATCAACGCCACTTGGCGCTAGATAACCTCTTGCAACAGCTATTGACTTTAACGCTTGGTTAACCGCTCCTGCACCAATCCCTTGCACTTCCACTATACCACTATCTCTAATGATACCAGCTATAGCGCCAGCAACAGATACAGGATTAGATTTTGAAGAAACTTTCAATGTCTCCATAATCATTCTCCTTTTCTATAAATTTAGTAAATCTACACTTGTTTGGCTTTTAAAATGTTAATTAAGTGCAGTGTTGAGATTATTGATATATTTAATAAAATAATATTTAAAAACTATATAGATTTATTTATATAATCATAATATACTAATTTTATAATTTTTGCAAGTGTTTAAACTACATTTCCTCGAAATTCATCAATATATGGCTATTTGCACATTTTTTTATATAATTATCTGTGTGTTTTTTATACTTTATATTAAATTTTAATTAACGATATCTCATTTTTCACACAATCTATTAACACACCGTGAACAAATCCATCTCCTTTAGCAACTTTAAATTGCGTTGGAATTAAAAAATGTTGCTTTTTAATAGCGCCTTCTTTTTCTATTCCTAAAACACTATCTTCAGCTGCAACACTGCCCGCATCTGTTATATACATAGTGCCATTTTTTAAAACTTTATTATCATTTGTTTGCACATGAGTGTGCGTTCCAATAACAGCTGTAACCTTTCCATCAAACTGATGTGCAAAGGCTTGCTTTTCAGCTGTTGATTCTGCATGAAAATCAACTATTATATATTTTGAATTTGTTCTTTTTAATATATTTTTCATTTCATAAAACGGATTTCTATTAGCATCTAAAAAAGCCGTTCCAATTAAATTCACTACGCTAATTTCATCTTTGCCTTTTGAAAAAGTTACAACGCCTGTGTTCTCTTCACTTGCAACTAAAAAATTTTGCGGGCAAAGGATAAATTCATTATCCTCATATAAAGATATATCACACTTTCTTAATGAGTGATTTCCACCAGTTAACACATCAACTCCTAAAGAGAATAAAGTTTGCGCTATATCGTAATTTAAGCCCACTCCGCTTTGATGTGCATTCTCTGCATTTGCAATACAAAAATCAACATTGTTATCTTTTTTTATTTTTGAAATTTTACTTCTTAATATTTCTATGCCTGTATCGCCTACTATATCACCTATAAATAATATTTTCACCTAAAATCCATCCTTTTCTTAAACTGCATTGCATTTTAAAATTATATTGTAATGTTTATCATATTTTATAAAAAATAAGGCGAACGTAGCTCGTCCACCTTACTTTATATACATTATTTAATTATACAAAATTATTTTGCAAATTCTATAGCTCTATTTTCACGAATTACATTAACTTTAATTTGTCCTGGATAATTTAATTCATTTTCTATTCTTAAAACTATATCTCTTGCTAATATCGTTAGATTATCATCATTAACCTCATCTGGTTTAACTAAAATTCTAATCTCACGACCTGCTTGAATTGCAAAACTTTTATCAACGCCTTTAAAGCTATTTGAAATTTCTTCAAGTTTTTCTAAACGTTTGATATAATTTT
>CAZVOQ010000251.1:0-2067 GCA_964628475.1 uncultured Oscillospiraceae bacterium
CTTTTACAGGCTGAAATCTTCTTTCTAAAGCTGAATCTTTTTCTATAAATTTTCTATATTCTGCAAAAGTAGTAGCACCAATAACTTGAATTTCGCCTCTTGATAAAGCAGGTTTTAAAATATTGCCTGCATTCATAGCACCTTCTGAATCTCCTGCACCTGTTATAGTGTGAATTTCATCTATAAATAAAATTATATTGCCATTCGATTTCACTTCGCTAATAAGGCTTTTAACTCTAGCTTCAAACTGCCCACGAAACTGTGTTCCAGCTACTAAGTTTGTCATATTAACAAGATAGATTTCTTTATTTTTTAATTTTTGTGGAACATCCCCATTGCTGATTTTTAAAGCAATACCTTCTGCAATTGCAGTTTTACCAACGCCAGCCTCACCTATTAAGCAAGGGTTATTCTTTTGACGACGAGATAAAATTTGAATAGAGCGATAAATTTCATCAGCTCTGCCTATAACTCTATCTATTTCGCCTTTTTTGGCTTTATCTGTTAGATTTTCACAGTATTGGTCTAAGAATTTTCTTTTAGCTTTTCTTTTTTTCTTTTCTTTTTTATCTTCTTCATCGCTCACAGGAATAGTTGATGAGCCTCCAATCTCAAAATCTTCGTCTTCATCTTCTTCATCGTCTTCTATTCCCATATTTCCTAGCCCTGAAAGCATACTTTTAAAATCTAATGGTTGGCCGTCTTCGCCTTCTGAGCTTTCCATTAAGCCTTTGAATTGGTCTTCCATTGCTTTTAATTCTTTTTCGCCAATCCCCATTTGCTTCATCATATCATCAATGGGCTTTATATTTAATTCTTTTGCACAAGTGAGGCAATATCCTTTACTCTTTGCTTCGCCTGCTTCATTGCTTTGAACATATATCATGGCAGGACGTTTATTGCATCTTTCGCACATCATATAAATCCCCTCCTTTGATTTTTATTTTTTTGCTTAGTTTACAAAATCAATTACTGCATTTAGAACAGTTGAAACTATTCTACTATCGTATATTAGATTTTGTGTAATTGTTTGTGAGTCTGCTACAAGCCCAATTAATATACAAACAAATGTTGCAAGTAGTGAGTAGATAACACCGATAACAGCACCTGAAAGTAAGCCCATTATTTTATTGCCAAGCCCGATTAATGGGATTTTATTAACAATTTCTAGGCTTTTTGCAACTGATTTGATTAATATTTTCAAGATAATAAATAGGATAATAAATGCAACAAATCCTATTAATAATTCCATAAATGGACGAACAATAGTGTCAACAAATGTTAGTGCACCTTCCATAGTAGCTGGCACTGTTGATAAGCCTAATGTGTTAACAAAATCATTAACCATTCCTGCTAAAAAGTCTGCGTTAATGTCTGTTAAAAAGCTATTAACTAAACTGCTAACTGGAATATCTGAGCTTGTTTGCATAACTGAATTAAAAATGCTTTCTGCCATATCCATTCTAAAGAATGTATCAAAAACGAAAGTTGCGATAAATCCTGCGATAAAATATGAAGCTATTAAGCTTAAACTACTAGAAAGAAATTCTAGTGATGAGGTAGCAAACCCTTTGTAAAACCCTACTGCTATTGAAATTAGTATAATTGCTATAAGTACGATATCTGTAATCATAATTTTTTCTCCTTTTAATTTGTTCTTTCTATTTCTGTTATACTATCTGAGGACAAAATCAATGCCCCTTGATAGTTAATCAATAATTTTTGATTAGGGTTTGCTTGAATTTTATTAAGCATTTCCCCTTGCAAATTATATTCATAAATCCATTCTGAAGTTAGAATATAAATTCGCTGATTTGATATAATTGCATCTTTTATTTCTTCTTGAATTTCAATTTCAATTAATGGCTCTAAGCTTTCATCTAAAAGCACTAATTTTGATTGCTCTAATGTTTCGTAATTGCCAAACACCGTTAGCACATATGGATTACTAAATTTTGAAATCAATAGATTTTCATTGTTTAAATTATATGTGTATAATTCTTTTTGCCCTTCTAAATCCCAAACTGAAATATGGTCTGTATAACTTATTATAGCTTTATTAGTATT
>CAZVOQ010000252.1:0-2050 GCA_964628475.1 uncultured Oscillospiraceae bacterium
GAAGAAAATGAAATGAGCGAAGGCGCTAAAAACTGGTTTTTAGATTTAATGAAAAATAACGCTGGCGCTGAAATGACTTTTAATCCAGAATATTTTTCAGTAAAAGACACGCTTAATGAAATTTTAGCTAATGAAGAAGCAAAAGAAATGCTTATGAATATATTTGCATCTTCAGGGAAAATGGTTGTTAATGATGGTATGCTAAAAATGGTTGGAAAAATGAGAATGGAAATCATTATGAAAATGGCTGGCGATAAAATGCCAGAAGGCGCTGATTTAGCTATAAATGCAAAACTTCAAAAGATTAAAAAAGTAAAGTAATTTAAATTAAAAGCAAGGGCTGTAAGTGATGCCCTTGCTTTTAAGCTGTATTATAGGAGAAGAAAGCTTGGAATATATAGATATTAATTTAATGAGCTATAACGTTGATTGGTTTCGCAATGGAAAGCGCACTAGCACTAATAGCAGATATATAAATAAAGATATAGATTTAATTGCTTATAAAAATATTATAAAAGAAGTTAAATATTTTTTAGATAATAATGAAAATGCTATCGCTTTTTTGCAAGAAACAGCTTATAAAATAAAAATCGATGATAAGGAAAACCCTATAAATATTTGTGATAAATTAAATGTTGATTTCCCAAATTCTTTATATGATATTAAATTGGATAATAAATCAGCAAAAAGATACACGTTAGCCATTTCAAAAAAAGGAAGCTTTGAGGAAGTTAATGATTATTTTCCAAAAAATAATAGAACAATTGCTATGAAATTTAAATCTTTAGATTTAATTATTTTAGGCGTTCATATGCCTACTAATTTTAAAATAAATTCAGCTGAGGAAAAAATGTGGAACGAATTAATAGCTTATTCAAAAACTATCACTTCCCCATTTATTATACTAGGCGATTTTAATGCGTATATAAATTGCGATAATTTATATACAAAAGAAAAATTTAAAAAACTTGTTTTAGATGAAAATATAATTGATATAACTCCAAATGAAGAAACATTTATTGGAAAAACAACGATAGATAGAGTTTTAATAAAGAATATTGCAAAAGAAAATGTGGTTAATATAAAAGTTCAAAAGGAAGATTTTATTAATACATATAGCGATCATAAATATATTAAAACTAAAATTAAATTTAAAATATAAGCAAATAAAAAAGGTAGCATTTCTGCTACCTTTTTTATAGTGATAAAATATTAGGAAACTTAGGATTTTAAATTTAATTCTAAGTGTTTTTGGTTATCTGTATTTTTTAACAACTTCGCAAGTATCTTTACAAATTTGTGTGATTTCATCCCATTTTTTATTGTCGATTAAATCAGCAGAAACCATGTAAGAACCGCCACAAGCGATAATGTTTTTATTAGCTAAAAATTCGTCTAAGTTAGCTAGTGAAACACCGCCAGTTGGCATAAATTTAACCATATTGTATGGTGCGCAAAGTGCATTAATTGTTTTTAATCCGCCGTATTGTGCAGCTGGGAAGAATTTAAGATCAGTTAATCCTAATTCTAAAGCCATTTCAATCTCTGTTGGAGTGATTGTGCCTGGGTAGATTGGAATATTTTTTTCTTGGCAGTATTTAACGATTTTTGGATTGATACCAGGAGAAACGATAAATTCTGCACCAGCAGCGATAGCTTCGTCTACTTGTTCAGTTTTTAAAACTGTACCAGCTCCAACTATCATATCTGGGTAAGTATCTTTCATTATTTTAATAGCTTTAGCAGCACCAGCAACTCTAAAAGTTACCTCAGCAACTGGAAGCCCGCCTTCGATAAGAGCTTTAGCTAATGGCTGTGCATCTTCTTCAGGTCTATCTAATTTTATAACAGGAACAACGCCGATTTTTGAAATTCTTTGCATTAAAGACATAGTGGTATCCTTTCTATTAAAAGATGTTTTCTCCATTTTTTTAAAATGGAGAAAACTAATATATAAATTTTAATTATCTATCAACACGAGCAGAGCCGCCGCCAACTAATTTTTCAACTTCTTTTAAGCTAGCCATTGAAGTATCGCCAGCTGTTGTCA
>CAZVOQ010000253.1:0-2031 GCA_964628475.1 uncultured Oscillospiraceae bacterium
TAATAAGACCTCTTGCAACCATAATATGTAAATTAAAATGCAGCACAAATGCTAATCTAGTTATTATGCTTTGCTTTTGATAAAAAGTCATTACTGCAATTATATACACCACTAACATTATAGTGTAGCCTAATGCAGACATACTTTCAAAATATAATAAAGCCATACTGCCCACTAAGCTTGTTATTACACTAAATGCTACAATTTTCACCTTATTATTATTTAAATTAAAAACGCCTTCAACTAAATTTAAATAAAATAAATTATTTATAAAAAATACAATGTTGAATATAATAATTAAATTTTCTATTTTCATACTATTATTTTAATCTTTCCTCTAAAGCTTTTCTCACTGTTTTTATCACTTTTAATCTTGCATACGGCTTACTATTACCCTCAACTACTATCCATGGTGCATTTTCAGTTGATGTCTTTTTAAGCATTTCGTTTATTGCAGTTTCATACGCATCCCATTTTTCTCTATTGCGCCAATCTTCATCTGTTATTTTGAATTGTTTTTCTGGGTTATTTTGTCTATCATTAAATCTTTCTAATTGAGTTTCTTTATCAACATGAATAAAAAATTTCAACACAATTGCGCCTGAATCAGATAATGATTTTTCAAATTCATTTATTTCTTGATAAGCCATTTCCCATCTTTCTTTTTTAGCAAATCCTTCAACTCTTTCAACCATCACTCTTCCATACCAAGACCTATCATACATTGCAATATGCCCGTTTTTCGGCAATTTACTCCAAAATCTATACAAATAATGTTTTGCTAGTTCTTCCTTTGATGGCGCAGCAATAGAATACACATCAAAACCTCTTGCATCTAGCGTCCATGATAATCGCCTAATAGCTCCGCCTTTACCTGCTGCATCCCAGCCTTCAAAAGCGATAACCATAGGGATTTTTTTTTGATACAATAAGCTATGTAATTCATTTAATTTTTGTTTTTCTTTTTTATATGCCTTTTTAAATTCCTCATCTGTTAACTCTTTATTCAAATCAACATCTTGAAGATTTAGCATATCTAATAATTTAAACTCTTTTTTATCAGCTATTTCGTTTTTAATAGGTAAATCAGATTCTAAAAATCTTGATATTTGTTCTGTTAATTCTTTTAAAAGATAATATGTTCCCTCATTTTTATCATTATTATCAATTATTGTCCAAGGTGCAGCCATTGTATTTGTTTTTTCTAAAACATAATCTCTATGAGATACAATTCTGTTATAATTAGAATTTTCTTCCCAATCTTTTTTTGTTACACGCCAAGTGTGAACTTTATTATCATCAATCTTACTTAATCTTTTTTCTTGCTCAGATTTATCTACATGAAGATAAAATTTTAATATCAAATATCCATCATCTGCAAGTTGTCTTTCAAAAACATTTATTTCACTTAAATATTTCTCTAATTCTTTTTCATCTTCATCTATAAATAAATTAGCTTTATTATACCATGCCTCATCATAGATAGCTGTTTCACCTTTTGGCGGGATAGTCATCCAAAAATTATACATAATAGGTCTTAAATCAAATCTATCATCCTTACTAACTTTATGAATTTTGTATCCACGTGGCTCCATTCTAGCGCTTAATTTGCCTAGCATACTTCCTTTACCAGCTGCGCTAATTCCATCTAAAAGTATCATAACAGGCATATTTTTTTCTTTTATTTTTTGCTGAATAACAAATAACTCTTTTTGCATTTTTTTTATTTCGTCTTTAAAATTAATATTGTCAAATTTCGGGGTATTCTTTACTTTTTCTAGCATAATGTCCTCCTTAAATTTAAAACTCATATTTATAAGTGTATACTTATTGTTATTCTACCACATATACCAAATCATATCAAGAAATACAGCATAAATTAATCATTGTTTTCTTCTTGGTCATAATTACTCTTAAATGCATTTTTTAATTTTTCTAACGCCCTAGATTCAATTCTGCTAACATAACTCCTTGATATGCCAAGTATTTCACAGATATTTTGCTGAGTTAAGCTATTTGTATTGTAAAGCC
>CAZVOQ010000254.1:0-1349 GCA_964628475.1 uncultured Oscillospiraceae bacterium
TTAAAATACTAAGGAGTGTAAGATAATGATATGTGATAAATGCCATAATACTATTGAAGCTGGTGCAGTTTTCTGCAATAAATGCGGAAATCAACTTCAAAATAATAATGCTTTTAATAGTCAAAGTATAACAGAAAATACCACTTTTATGCAAGCAGATACTCAAAATGATAATATACAAACAATAAAAAGTTTTTTAAATGAAGAAATCCCAGAATCTCAAACTAAAATTCCTGCAACTTTTTCTGATAACACCCCAGAGGATACTACTTTAAATGATATGCCAGAAGATTTTAATGATAGCATTTCTTTTGAAGACACTAGAGAAATTGAAATCCCTAAAAATATAACTGAAATAGATTTAACTGCTATGGTTAATGCTTCTTTAAATGAAAATATCAGCAGTGAAAAAAATGAAAGTGCTGAGTCTGTTATTACTAATGAGAATTCTATTTCAAGCAATGATTTAATTTATAAAAACACTGATTGTGATATAAATAATGATAGCGAAGATATTCAAGCACAGCCACGTGATTTTGCTTGTGATACCGAGCTTGACACTTTAAACACAGCCCCTACACAAGAGCCTGTCTCATCTGCCGACTCTCCTTTTAAAATTTCTGTTAGCGCAGATGAAAATGAAATCCCTCAAGATTTCCCTTCTTCACCACTTCCATCTATTAAAAACCCTAATATTCCAGCTTCTCCAATTTTTACTACGCAAAATCTATATTCACAAAATAATGATATTGATGTACTAGAGCTAGTTGTGATGCTTTTATTTGCGTTAGTGCCTGTTATAGGTTTAATCTATCATTTATTCTTTGCCTTTGGTCAAGATAAAAGCATTATAAAGCAAAAAGTTTCAAAAGCTGTATTATTAACATATATCTTTATAGGCTTAATGGCATTAATGTTCTTCGTTGGCTTTGCTTTAGGAATACTATAATATTAAAAATCCATTAGAATTCTAATGGATTTTATTTTTTGTATATTAATGCCTATTTTGAATAAACTAAACTTAAAATTCAGAAAGGATATTAATTTTATGGAAAAAAATCTATCTTACTTTCTTTTAGGAAATATTGAAATGGCAAAAATCTCAACGGAAGAACTTATCGATATCAGCAAAGATGCTCATTTTATACAAATGCTAAAAGACGATTTAAAAGAATATGACGCATTCTATTTAAAAGTTAAAAATGAAAAAAATCCAAATGATAAAACTTCTGATATAAATCCATTGGTTAAATTTTCAAGCCAAATGTCGATTAATTTTAAAACTTTCACCGATAAATCGAATGCCCATTTATCTCAAATGCTAATTAAAGGCTTTGAGATGGGAATAA
>CAZVOQ010000254.1:1359-2025 GCA_964628475.1 uncultured Oscillospiraceae bacterium
AAAGATGCAAAAGAAAATATTGATATGGCAAAAAAATTAGGCGAAGATCCAAAAATTATTTCTATCGCTGAAGATTACAGAAATTTATTAATTGATAATAGCGAAAAATATTTAAAAATCGCAAAAGCGAACTATTAACCGCTTATAAAAATAAAGAATTGGGCAAACCCAATTCTTTATTTTTATTTTATCGTTTTTTATTTTTAATTATAGTTTAGAAATTTTGATATAAAAAGTTTCCACTTGATGAAAAACCGCCGTTATTTAATATAAAGCCTGCGCAGATTAATGCAATTAGTGCATAGTAGCATAAAAATCTTGTGTGAATTTTCATAGCTGGAAATGCTGTTGTTAAGCATTTGCCTTTTAATTTAAAAAATCTATATAAATCCATATTTATTAAGATTGTTAGCGTTATAAAGCAAAAAGCCATATATGCATAAATTAATATTGGCGTTGAGTCAAATCCTTTTGATACGCTCATAGTTAACTGACTTATAAAATCTGATACATTAAAATTAATGAATAATTTTGAGATATATAAAAAAGCATTTTCTAAATTCTTTGAGCCAAAGAAAATATATGAAAAGGTAACTAATGAAAATGTGAACGCTGTTTTGCCCCAAAATTTAAAAAACTTTGGTTTTTTATCAGGCTTTTTATAGT
>CAZVOQ010000255.1:0-2009 GCA_964628475.1 uncultured Oscillospiraceae bacterium
GATACTTGGTATAACACAAAAACAATTTACGAGTTTATTTCGAAATAATAATTGTTTTTTGATATTTAAATGTATATTATGTATACAAATCATATAGTTTATTTATATTTAACGATGAAAAGTAAAATAAATGTAAAATTATTAAATTTTATCCAAAAAATAGTGTAAAAAGTTGCAAAAAATGGTATTATGGTATTAGGGTAAATTTATGTATGATAAAATTATAAATTTTAACTATTGTTGCAACGATTGCTGTTTCGTTTGTTTTCTTTGCCATATATATTTTGAAGATTAAGAAAAGACATTTGGCAGAATTTGAAAGAATTGCTTATTTTGATGAAATAACGAATCTTCCAAATTTAATAAAATTTAAGATTGATATGGGAAAAATGTTTGAAAAATATCCAGATAAGCAGTTTATAATAGTGAAGTTTGATATATTAAATTTTAAAGCTATCAATGAAATGTTTGATTTTCATATGGGAAATAAAGTTTTGCAAAAGGTTGCTGAAACTTCTGATTTTATTGATAATGAGTATTTTATAAAAGCAAGAGTTGGCTCAGATGAATTTTTATTACTTGGTGATGTTGAGCTATTTGGAGATTTAGAAAAAACAACTCAAATTTATGAAGATATATTTGTTGGGTTAATTCCAGAAATGCATATGCATAAGTTTGAATTTAGATATGGTAGATATATTATTGAACCAGGCGAAAAAGATATTAATACAATAATTAGCAAAGTTAATATGGCACATAGTTTTACAAGGATTTCAGATAAAGAAAAAATAATTGATTATAATGATAGCTTTAAGCAAAGTGTTATTAGATTTACCGAAATAACAAATAAAATGCAAAAAGCACTTGAAAATAAAGAGTTTAAACTTTATTTACAGCCTAAAATGAGAATATTGGATGAAAAGATTGTTGGTGCAGAAGCTTTAGTGAGATGGATTGAATCTGATGGTATGATGACTTATCCAAACGATTTTATCCCGTTATTTGAAAAGAATGGATTTATATTAAATTTAGACATGTATATGTTTGAATCGGCATGTGAGTTAGTTAGAAGATGGCTTGATGAGGGCAGAGAGTGCTATCCTATCGCTGTTAATTTTTCAAGATTAAATTTAGGGAATACTTCATTTGTTAATCAACTTAATAAAATAGTTTCAAAATATGATATTGATAAAAAATATGTAGAAATAGAATTAACAGAAACACTAATTGCAGGAAATGAATTTGAATTAAAATCTTTTTTCGAAGAGTTAAATTCAGAAGGATTTGTTGTATCAATAGATGATTTTGGCGCTGGACAATCTTCACTAGGTATGATTAAAAACTATAAAGCAGACACTTTAAAATTAGATAGAAGTTTTCTTGTTGATAATGAAAATGATGAACGTGGCGGTTTAGTTGTTAGTGGTATAATAAAGCTTGCTCATAATTTAGAAATGAACACAGTTGCAGAGGGCGTTGAAAAGAGAGAGCAATTAGAGATGCTACAAACAATTGATTGCTATGCAGCACAAGGCTATTTCTTCTCAAAACCTTTGCAAATTAAGGATTTTGAAGAAAAATATCTAACTAGTTCAGCATCTTTATAAAAATTGTAATTAAAAATGCAGTTGATAAAATATTTTATCAACTGCATTTTTTTTAATTATTAGAGTTTTTTCCTATGTGTGAAGTAAAGTTATCAAACGAAAGTGGCTTTGAAAATAAATATCCTTGAAGATAATCACATTTGCATGATGTACATAAATCTTTTTGCGCTATTTCTTCAACTCCCTCAATAATAATCTTCTTATTTGTTGCTTTTATTCCTAAAATTAAATGTTCAAAGAATTTTAAATTTTTTTCTGATTTAGTTGCTGATAGTAGTAAACTTCTATCAATTTTAATAATATCTAAAGGCAAATCTAAAAACACACTCATATTCGAATACTCAACACCAAAATCATCAAGCTCAAAAGTAAATCCCTTTTCTTGCATTTTTCTCATAATAT
>CAZVOQ010000256.1:0-1929 GCA_964628475.1 uncultured Oscillospiraceae bacterium
TTGACAGCTTAGTTAGTATACCACCCATTCTTCCTTTTGTCAACACTTTTTTGAATTTTTTTAAAAAGTTTTAAACAATTTCAAATCAGTTTGTTGATAAGTCCGATTGGGGTGTTTCTATATAATACAATGCACAAGCATTTTTTGCAAGCATTTTTTTTACTTTTTTCGCTTTTTGTATAATTTGTCAGTTTTTCTGAACTATATTGTTTAATTTATATAAACTATTAACTATTCATTAAATTTTTTACGCATCTTAGTTATTATCTTTCTTTCATTCCTTGAAATTTGCACTTGTGTTTTCCCTAGAAGCTTTGCAGTTGCCGCTTGAGTTTTATTTTTAAAAAATCGATAATGCAATATTTTCTTTTCTTCTTCATCTAAATCTTTTATCGCATATTTAAGTCCCATCATATTCATCATATACTCTTCATCGCTATCTATTGGCACATCAAGTTCACTCGAACCATCTTCATCTTCGTAAACAGCCGTTAGCGACATTGGCGGTGCAGATGCTGAAACAGCTGAGGCAATATCTTCTGTTGGCAGTTCTAATTCATTTGCTATTTCTTTTATGCTCGGCTCATGCCCTAATTTTTTTTGCAACTTTTCTCTAGTGTAATTAACTTTTATACTAAGCTCTTTAACACTGCGTGTAACTTTAATCATTCCACCATCTCGAAATAGTTTTTTTATTTCACCTAAAATCACCGGAACCGCATATGTTGAAAACTGAACTCCTCGATTAACATCAAAAGCATCATAAGCTTTTATTATCCCAACGCATCCCGCTGCAAACATTTCTTCATATTCTATACCCTTACCACGAAACCTATTTGCACAAGAATGCACAAGCCCTAAATTCTCTTCTATAAATTTATTTCTATCTGTTTTAAGTTGTAGTGACATATAAACCTTCATCTTTCTAGTTTTTTATAAACTATTTTTTTGTTTAATAATTTTTGTCATAACAACACGAGTTCCTTTCCCTTCTTTTGAATATACAGCTATTTTATCCATAAAAGCCTGCATAACCGCAAAACCTAAACCTGCTCTTTCGCTTGCTTCATCAGTTGTATACATTGGTTGCATTGCTTTTTGTATATCATCAATACCAATGCCTTTATCTTTTATTGAAATAATAACTTTATCTTCTTTTATTGATGCTGTTATGTAAATTAAACCTATTGAATTTTTATATCCATGAACCACACAGTTAGTTACAGCTTCACTAACTGCAGTTTTAATATCATTTATTTCCTCTATTGTTGGATCAAGGCTCATACAAAAAGCTGAAACTGCCATCCTAGCAAATCCTTCATTAATTGATTTTGATGAAAAACTCATCTTAACTTGATTTGTGTATTTCATATAATATTCTGCCTTTCTGTTTTTATTGTTTTTATTCCCGCTAGTGCTAATAGCTTTTGAGTTTGTATATTTACCTGCCCAACATATACACTTATATTAATCTCTTTGCAAAATCTATGCCTTGCTAAAACTAATCCTATCCCTGATGAATCCATAAAGCTCACTGATGTAAAATCCATTACAACTATTTTCGGGAGCATTTTTAATATTTCATTATCTATTTTATCTCTAACACTGCTTGCACCATGATGATCAATATCCCCTTTTAGTAAAACAGTGAGTATCGAATCTTTTTTAATAAAATCTACTTCTGCCATATTTAACTTCCTTTCTTTTAAATTACAAAATAAAAAGCTTGTCCTATATTCAATAATATAGGACAAGCTTTAAAAAAATTGTCATATTAAGTTTTATTCTATAAAATTTCGAGCAAAATTTTTCTTGCATCACTAGCTAAATATAAAGAACCAAATACTAATAATTTTTTATCTTTATGTAAGATTGCCTTTTTCACTGCATCTTCCACATTATTTTCAGTATACCCTTCTTTTATATATT
>CAZVOQ010000257.1:0-1897 GCA_964628475.1 uncultured Oscillospiraceae bacterium
CAGCTGCACAAATTTCTTCGTAAGTTGTTGGTTTTGCAAGTTTAACAGTTAAATCAACAACAGAAACGTCAAGAGTTGGAACTCTAAATGCCATACCTGTTAATTTTCCTTTTAATTCTGGGATAACTAGGGCACAAGCTTTAGCAGCACCAGTTGAAGAAGGAATGATATTACCAGCAGCAGCACGTCCGCCTCTCCAGTCTTTAGCAGAAGGGCCATCAACAGTTTTTTGTGTAGCTGTTGTAGCGTGAACAGTTGTCATTAAGCCTTCAGCAATACCGAATTCATCATTGATAACTTTAGCTAAAGGAGCTAAACAGTTTGTTGTGCAAGAAGCATTTGAAACAACGTTCATTTCTTTAGTGTAGTTTTCTTGGTTTACACCAACAACGAAAGTTGGAGTTTCAGCATCTTTTGCAGGAGCTGAGATAATAACTTTTTTAGCGCCACCTTTTAAGTGAGCTAAACATTTTTCAGTTGTCGTGAATACACCTGTTGAATCAACAACATAATCAGCACCAACTGAGCCCCATGGAATTTCTTCTGGGTTTCTAAAGCCAAAGAATTTAATGTCTTTGCCATTAACAACTAGGCTATCTTCTTTAACTTCGATAGTTCCTTGGAATCTTCCGTGAACTGTATCAAATTTTGTCATGTAAGCTGCATAATCTGTTGCGATAAACGGATCGTTTACTGCAACGATTTCATAAAGTTCAGGTTGAGCCATAGCTGCTCTGAATACTAATCTTCCTATACGGCCGTAACCATTAATCCCAATTTTAATTGCCATTGTAAAATCCTCCATAATAGTAAAAAATATATATTAAATTCAATTGGATATTGAATTTAAAGACTTCGTGAAAAATTTAACTTTCCATACATATAATAAAATAAAACAAGCAATTTGTCAATAGTTAAGATGATAATTTAACATAAATTTTATTTATTTTGCGATATGTAAATAATTAGACGATATAAAACTTTATTAATATACATATAATAACATATATAAGTAACATAGTCAAAGTAATATTTGTGTTTTTTTTCTTTACAAAGAGATATTTTTAGTGTAAACTAAAAATAGTTGCTTGTCGAATAATGTCGAACAATGTCGAATTTAAAAATAGGGGGAAATAAAGTGTTTTTTAATGAAAATAGCCCAATGGTTATTTTTTCTTTATCTTTTGATGAAATGGAATATAAAAATAATATTCAATTAGAGTTTCCTTATATAACTAAAGACTTTTTAATTAATATTTTTAGAAAAAATGAAATTGATAATATTAATGAAATGCTTTTAGTAGATATAAAAGAGCATTATAGTTTTCCTGTTATTTTAATGTTTGTTCCTTATAAGGATAAGAAAATAGCTTGCATTCCTAAAAAGAATGTTGTGCATAATGAAAAAGAAAAAAATAAACTTTTAGAAATAAATCTAAGAGAGCCGATGACTAGTATATTTTCGATGTTTCCAGTTTTAGCTGATAATATAAATAAATCAAAAACAGAAAAAGCAATTGATAATTTAGAAGCTATGCAACGTCAATCGTATGTTTTATTAAAAAATATAAATAATATAACTTTAGCTAATAGAATTTTGATGGGTGATAAATTCGATTTAGTAAGTATTGATGTTTCAAGCAGTATGAAAAGTGTTATCGATAGTGTAAATCAAGTTTTGTATGGAGTTGAAATCCAAACAGATATTCAAGATAATATTATTATAAAGGCTTCGAGAAATTTATTAATAAATGGAATTTTAGCACTTATTTCCAATAGTATTAAATATAAGCAAGAAAAAGTTAAAATCAAATTAGAGATATTTGAAAAAAATAATAGATGTGTTATAAATTATTCAGATAATAGTATAGGCATTAAAGATGAAATAATTTCAGAT
>CAZVOQ010000258.1:0-1897 GCA_964628475.1 uncultured Oscillospiraceae bacterium
CAATTATCTTCCCAGCTGTAAGAAGCGATAAAACAAAAGAAAAATTAAAAAATGGTGAAGAATTAACAGTTTATTATCAAATTAATATTAAAGGTGGGGAAGCTGTTGAAGTTTTCACATTGCCAGTTTTATCAGGCAAATTAACAAAAATTTCTCAAGATATGTATGTGGTGAATGCTTTATATGATAATAATAGACCAAACCTTGAGGGGCTTTCTAAAGCTGAAAGGCTTGAAGTTTTAAAAGATTATAAAAACAGCGGATACACAATTTTTGAAGAAATACCATTTTGGGGTAATGCTCAAGGCGTTATAAATAGAAAAAGAAATCGTTTATATACATATAATGCAAAAACGAATGAACTTAGCCCAATAACTGCCCCTATGTTTGGAGTTATGAATTTTAAAGCTGATGAAGATAAAATTGTGTTTACAGGCTCAGAATATGAAGATGCTCGTCCACTTCGTCAAGGCTTATACACTTATAATTTTAATACAAAAGAAACTAAATGCCTAATTGAAAAAGATACTTTTGCTGTTAGAGGTTTTGAATTATATAAAGATAATTCAGCTATTCTAATAGGAACTAATAATGAAAAATTTGGTATGAATGAAAATGGCGATATCTATAAAATAAATCTTTCAACAGGGGAAAAAGAACTATTTTTTGTTCACGACTATTTACCAGTTGGCTCTAATTCAACAAACTGCGATGTTAGATACGGTGGCGGTAAAGCTACTTTAATTGAAAACGACACTTTTTATTATGTAACAACTGATGTTAATTTTGGGTATCTATGCAGTATTGATTTAAAAACAGCAAAGAGAAAACAAATTTCAAAAATCAGTAGTGTTGATAGCTTCGATGTGAAAGATGGTAAAATCTATGCAGTGGCACAGGAAGTTGGAACGCTAACTGAAATTTATAAACTAAAAGAAGATAAAGCTAAAAAATTAACTAATTTTAATGAGTTTGTAGCTAAAGAATATAGTGTTGTAACTCCAAAAGCTTTAACTTGCCATAATAGAGATGGAATAGATATTCATGGATTTGTTTTAAAGCCAGCAAATTATGTTAAAGGTAATAGCTATCCTGCAATTTTACATATTCATGGTGGCCCAAAAACAGTTTTCTCTGATGTTTTCCATCATGAGATGCAAATGTGGGCTAATGAAGGATACTTTGTAATATTTGCAAATCCTAGAGGTAGTGATGGCAGAGGAAATGAATTTGCTGATATTAGAGGCAAATACGGCACTATCGATTATAATGATTTAATGGACTTTACAGATAAAGCATTAGATACATATAAAGATATAGATAGAAGTCGTGTGGGCGTTACTGGCGGTAGCTACGGCGGATTTATGACTAACTGGATTATTGGTCAAACTGATAGATTTAAAGCTGCTTGTGCGCAAAGAAGTATTGCAAACTGGATTTCATTTGAAGGCACTACTGATATAGGATATTTCTTTGCTCCAGATCAAACTGCAGCATCACACACAAATAATATGGCAAAACAATGGGAACAATCTCCACTAAGAAATGCAAACAAAGTTGTAACGCCAACATTATTTATTCACGCAGAAGAAGATTATAGATGCTGGATGGTTGAAGCTCTTCAAATGTTTACAGCTTTAAAAATGCACAATGTTCCGTCAAGAATGTGCTTAATCAAAGGTGAAAACCATGAATTATCACGTTCAGGAAAACCAAGAAACAGAATAAAAAGAATGGAAGAAATCCTAAATTGGATGAATTCATATTTAAAATAAGAAAGGAAAGGATAATTATATGAAAAACATTAAAATAGAAAATTTATATAGCTATGATTTCCTTAGCGAAGTGAATGCATCAGCTAATAATAAAAAAGTTTTATTTACAAAAACAAATGCAA
>CAZVOQ010000259.1:0-1875 GCA_964628475.1 uncultured Oscillospiraceae bacterium
TCTGCTCCATGATATTCAAATAATCTTGATGCCTCTTTATTTAAACTAACTAGATATAAATAAATTAAAAATATAACTATTTTTAAAACGCCTTCAACTGCCGCTTTAAAAACGCCAAGGCTAATAATATGAGTATCAATTAATCCAGTTATGCCAGTTGGAAGAACCATAAATAAAACTATTGCAAGTAATCCGCCTAGTAAGGCTGCAAATGTTCCTATTATTTCGCTTGCTTTATTTCCTAATTTCTCCATCAACCATTTTTCAAACTTTGATAATTCTTCTGCATCTTCGCCTAAAGAAACATCAGCAGAATACATTAAATGCCTGTATCCTTGAATTATACTTTCTAAAAACGCCTCTATTCCCCTTACAACAGGAATATTTTTAAACTTCATTTTTTTATTATCTTCTGTTTTAATTTTTATTTCGCCATTAGCAGCCCTTACAACCACAGATGTTTTTTCAGGACTTTTCATCATTATTCCTTCGATTAAAGCCTGACCACCTACAGTAATACGTTTTTCATCTTGCATCTTCATCTCTTTTAAAATCCTTTATCATTTCTTTTTGTTTCTCATAGTGTTTATAGTATTTAATATTAATGTGATTGTTGTTGATTCTTTATAAACGCTTTCTATTAAAAGCTCCCCTGAATGTGCTTCTATTATTTCATTAACTAAAGCAAGACCTATCCCTGAGCCTCTTTTAGCCCCTTTGCCCTTATAGAATTTTTGAGTAACTTTTTTTAAATCGTCTGGATGTATTCCTTTTCCATAGTCTTTAATTTTTATAAAAACTTTTCTATCTGTTTTTTTATAATCCAGCAATATTTCGATTTTATCCCCATGTTTTGAATATTTTAAACTATTATCTAAGATATTAATAAAAACTTGTTTTAATCTATTTTTATCAGCATAAACAGGGATTATATCCATTGTTTCTTCAAATTCTAATGTTATCCCTGCCATTTCACATCTTGGATTAAACATTAAAACGATATCATCAATCTCGGCTACTAAATCTAATTTTTCTTTATTTAGTAGTAATTCTGCTTGTTGCATACGTGAAAAATCTAATAAATTTTCAACCATACCATACAATCTTTCAGTTTCTGAAAGAATAATATTTTTCCCTTTATAAAAGCTTTCTTTATCCGATTGATTAATTGTTTCTGTCCAGCCTTTAATAGCCGTTAATGGTGTTCTTAATTCATGTGATATACTCGAAATAAATTCATTTTTTATTTCATCATTTTTAGCTAAATCTTGAGCCATATCATTTATCGTATCACATAAAGAGCCCATTTCATTTGTGTAGTTATGTTCAATTCTAACATCAAAATCACCCTTAGCAATTTTTTTAGCTGTTTTTTCTATTTCTTGCATTGGATTTACTATACTTCTAATAAAATACATCCCTGATATTAAATAGAAAATAATAACTATAACACTTGCTAAAAATATAAACACCAATATTATTGAAATTTCACTATCAATTTTTTCAAGTGATGTTACAAGTCTTATTGCATAAACATCTTTAATAGTTGGATAAACGATTGCTGTTGTTGCTAGAACGTGCTCATTCATTCCCGTAGTATAATCTTCTGTGTACATACCATCATCATTTTTTGCCGCTTGATTTATATCTTCAATATGTGCATCATCCGCTGGCATAAATCCAGTTGATGTTGAAACTACATTTCCATCTTCGCCCATTACCATAAAAGCAAACTTATCTTTTTCTGTAAATTCTTCTGACATGCTAATTAAAAGCTGAAATCTTTCCTCTTCTTGCATATAAGCTGAGGAATCGATTGCACCAGAAATACTTGCTATTCTATTAATCATCACTGTTTTTGCAGCGGTATAATAG
>CAZVOQ010000260.1:0-295 GCA_964628475.1 uncultured Oscillospiraceae bacterium
TTGCTTTAACTACTAAAAATAGACAAACTTTGTATGATAAAATAAATTATAGAGTTGATTTAATGTTGCATCAAGGTATTTTAGATGAGGCACAATATGTTTATGATAATAAAGGCAAGTTTAAAACAAGCGTTGCTGCAATTGGATATAAAGAATTTTTTGAGTATTTTAAAAATGAAAAAACATTGGATGAATGTGTTAATATCTTAAAACAATATTCAAGAAATTATGCTAAAAGGCAGCTCACTTGGTTTAACAGGATGAAAGAAATAGTTTGGATTTATACAGATGAAGA
>CAZVOQ010000260.1:305-1796 GCA_964628475.1 uncultured Oscillospiraceae bacterium
TAACTAAGTTTTTAAATATGGATAATTAATATGAGTGATTTTAAAAAGAAAAGAATAAAAAGAAAAAAGAGAAATCGAATAATTGCTATTATTTTTGCGTTTTTTCTTATTGCTTATATTATATTGCAATATAGTATAGTTCAAAATTCAAAGATTGAAACGATTGAAGCAATGGAAGGGTATATCAATGATAGCTACATAACATCGGGGATTGTTTTAAGAGAAGAAACTGTTTTAAAAGCTGATTTTGTAGGCGAGATTGATTTTATTGTAAATGAAGGGCAAAGAGTTTCTAGTGGTGAAAGAGTTGCAGATGTTTATCCTAATGTAGTGGATATTAATAATGTGAGTAAATTAAATTCAGCGATTGATTTAAAAGCAGAGCTTGAAGCAGTTAGTGAAAATCAAACCCCAAGTTCAAGTGAGCTTAGTATAGCATATAGAAATTTAATGGATAATGTTGTGGAGTTGTCTGAATTGCAATCTTCAAACATGTATTCTAATATTAGCAATGAGATAATTGATGTATCTGTTAATATGAATAAATTATATATGGCAACTGATGAGATAACAGATTTATCTCCAGCATTAACATCTGTGTCTAATGAAATATCTAATTTAACAAATAATATATCACCAATTAGTCAATCTTTATATGCTACGGTTGCAGGCTACTTTATTGAATCTACTGATGGGTACGAAACTGTTGCAAGCGTGGAAAATTTTTTGAGTATGGAGCTACAGCAAGGTAAGGATTTAATTTCAAAATCTACAGAACACACACCAAGCGAAAATGAATATGGTAAAATTGTAACAGATTATAGATGGTATATAGCAGCATATGTTCCAAGTGAAGTGTTTCAAAGATTATCAGTTGGCGAAAAAATTAGTGTTTCAATTGGAAATAATGAAGAAATTCAAACTTGCGTAATAACAAATTTAGAAAAAAAAGGCGATGAATATATATTGATTTTAGAATCAATGGAAGATGCGCAAAATGCAGAAATAGAAAGAATAGTTGATTTAGAAATAGTGTTTACACAATATTCTGGAGTTAAAATTCCAAAAGATGCTTTAAGATTAATCGATGGACAACTCGGCGTTTACATTAATGATTCTGAGATTGCAAAATTTAAAAAGATTGATCCTATATATGAGAATGAAGATTATTTTATTCTTCCATTAGATCCAGAAGAAAATAATTATAACAAATGGAAGGAATTTATATGATGGAAAATACATTTAATATTTCAGAAAACATTAAAAGAGTGAGATACGATATTAATGAAGCTTGCGTTAAATATAATAGAAAAATAGAAGACGTTAGCCTGATGGCTGTTTCAAAAACTAATCCTATAGAAAAAATGCAAGCTGCTTACGATGCAGGGCTTCGCTTATTTGGAGAAAATAGAGTTCAAGAGTTAGTTTCAAAAGAAGAATTTTTCATAAAAAATAAAGATGCATCTTGCCATATTATTGGAGCACTGCAAA
>CAZVOQ010000261.1:0-1774 GCA_964628475.1 uncultured Oscillospiraceae bacterium
TTCATGTATTTTTTTAATATTTTATATTAGTGCTACACAATAGTCGCTTAATCTATCAGAATTTAACTACTTTACCAATCATAATCCACAAATCGTTATATAGCAATGCAAGTATAATAGGCAAAACTTCTAATTTCAACACTTTTAAATATCAGTATTAATCTATATAATTAATTTGCACCAAAAGGTGACATTAATTTATGGAGGTTTCTATAATGAAACAAAGATTTAACGAAAAAGAAAGGCAATATTTTGTCAATCGCTATTTAAAAGGTGAAAGTGTTTTAAAAATTTGTAAAGAAACAAACATCTCACGAAGCACTATTTATGATTGGATTAAAGAACACAACTGTAAAAACTCAAATGATTTACCCGCTACACAAGAGCATAAACTTAATAGTGAAATAAAAAATCTTGAAGAAAAAATTAATATTTTATCTGAGATTAACTGTAACGCTAAAGCTCCACTTAGAGAGCGTTTAAATGAAATGGAACGACTTTATGAAAAGTATCCTGTAAGAATTTTATGCGAAACTCTAAGTATAAATAAAGGAACATTTTATAATCATCTACTTCATGCAAAAAAGGATAATACACTACTTTCTAAAAGAGATAAAGAAATGACTGTTATTATAAAGCAAATATTTGATGATTCACGTCAAACTTATGGGGCTAAAAAAATTGAAGCAAAATTAAAAGAAAATGGATATAAAGTAAGTGATAAATATGTTCGTAAAATAATGAAAGAACAATCATTATTTACTGTTAGAACAACAGCAAAAAAAGACTATGCATTTTTAAATACTCGCCCAAAAATAGATAGAGTTAAAATGAACTTTAACACTACTCGACCTGATGAAATATGGGTTAGTGATACAACTACTTTTAAATATAAAGATAAATATTACTATATTTGTGCGATAGTTGATTTATATTCAAGAAAAGTTTTAAGTTATAAAATAGGTTTACGACATACATCTAATTTAATTAATCGAACATTTAATGATGCCATTAAAGATAGAGATTTAAAAGATTTAACTTTTCATAGTGATAGAGGTGTACAATACACATCTGAATCTTTTGAAAAATTGTTATCCAAATATGATATCAAGCGTTCGTTTTCTCCGAGTGGTAGCCCGCAACATAATGCTGTTATGGAATCTTTCTTCTCCACTTTGAAAAAGGAAGAATTATACCGTATGAATTATCATTCTGAAAAAGAACTAAAGGCATTTATTGCAAAATTTATATCATTTTATAATAATGAAAGACCTCACGCATATTTAAAATTTACAACTCCTAATGCTTATGAAAATTTATATTTTCAAAGACAAAAAAAATAAGTTAGAAAAATAAAAAATGTCCGAAAATAAGTTTAACGCTTAAAACCTTGATAATATCAAAGAAAAACTAAAGTGTATCAATAATTATTCACATAATTCATCCATACACTTTAGTTTAAATCCTTTTACTTTATTTTAACATTATTTTCGTATTTTTCAAAAAAATTTATATTGGTATTTTTTATAACACACAAAGTGAAATTAGTGAAAAGTCCTGTATTTATCAGTGTTTTTTCAAAAAATGAGCCCCACTTTTTCATGAAAACCGTACAACTTGGTTCAAAAAAAGTGGGGTTATTCATTTTGTGCAAAAGTGACAAAAAAGCTAACATCAGAAAGAGCGTTTTTATATAAGTTGCATAAAAATCCCTTGTTAGTAATTTTGTAACTATTTGCTATAATTAAATATTATAACATACTTGCAAATAGTT
>CAZVOQ010000262.1:0-1728 GCA_964628475.1 uncultured Oscillospiraceae bacterium
TCACAAATCCAAAACAAGAAAAAACAAAAGAATTTCTATCAAGATTTATGAATAATTAAATTTAACATCTTAAAACCAGTAAAACACAAAATAGGAATTCGCTTTTGACAACTATAGCCACAAAAATCCTGTTTGATTTATCAAACGGGATTTTTATTTTTTTAATAATGCTTTTCAGGCAAAAAAAGAGATAGGTTTATAAATACAAAATATTGAATACTCAATAAAACAAAATATATAATTAAAAGGAGTAGTAATAATTACTCCCATCTTGACTTACCAAATAATGTCACATATAATAAATATAGATATATTAAAATAATGATGTAATTATTAAAAAGAAATGGAGTGAGTGTAGGTTATGAGCGAAATTAAAAACAAAGATAATTTATTAAATTCTTCAAACATTGGAATAGCTTTATCTGGTGGAGGAATTAGGGCAACAATTTTTCACCTAGGAGTATTTGAGTGGCTTGCAACTAAAAATCTTTTTGAAAAAATAAGCAGAATATCATCAGTTTCGGGCGCTAGTATGTGCGTTGGGCTGATATATTCTCACAATGATTTGAAATGGCCTAGTAGCAAAGAATATTTAGAAATAGTTTTGCCTAAAATTAAAAAAACTTTAGAGAGTGTGGATTTGCAGACTGCGGCAATATTAAAATTAATTATTTCACCACACTATTGGAATAAAAAAGCAAACCTATTAGCAAAATTACTTGAAAGTAAGTGGAATATTAATGGCTCACTTCAAAATTTAGAAAATAAACCTATGTGGTATGTGAATTGCACCACATTTGAAACAGGCAAAAGATTTAGATTTTCAAAAGAAAATATGGGTGATTACATATTAGGTTTTTCTCAAAATCCAAATATTCCGTTATCAGAAATTATAGCATCATCGGCTGGATTTCCAGTTTTAATTGGCCCTTACACTTTAGAGCTTTCAAAATATAAATGGGAAAAATCATATTATAGCGAAAAAGAATTTGACGATAAAAAAATCCCTAAAGTGCATTTATGGGATGGTGGGGTTTATGATAATTTAGGGGCTGAATCAATATTTAAATTTGGTAAAGAAGGGGAACTTGCTAAAAATGTTGATTATATGATAATAAGTAATGCCTCAGCCTCAATTGGACTAAGCGATAGAAGTAAGGAGATGTTTGTTTCAAAAACTAAAAGGATTTTAGATATTGCAGCAGATCAAATAAACTCTTTAAGAAGCAGAATGATAATGGAATTTATTAAAGAAACAGAGAAGGGTTTGTATTTAAAAATAGGCAATAGTGCAGAAAAAATAGCAAACGACAGTAATTGCAATGAAGCTCTTAAAGAAATTTTATTAAAAAATAGTTTATCAAATGAAGAATGTGATTTTGCAGAGAATTATCCTACTACTTTAAAAAGGCCTACGGATAAAGAATTTGAATTGCTTTTAAGGCATGGATTTGAAGTTGCAAAATGCACATATAGTTGTTATGCGAATAATGATTTAACAATTAAAATATAATTATAAAATATTTAATAGTGTGGTAGTTGAATTTGCTACTACACTATTTTGATTTATTGACAAAATCTTAAAATTATGTTAGCCTTACTCATATAATCCGAACACGTTTTATAATAATTAAATAGGCTCTCTATCTGCGTTAAAGGCTTTTGTAAGGCGCAAAGCATTACTGCAAGCCTTTGCCTTGATATAAAACCTATTTAATTATTATAAAA
>CAZVOQ010000263.1:0-1693 GCA_964628475.1 uncultured Oscillospiraceae bacterium
AAAAACAATTAATATTCTAGTAAATGATGTAGCCATAATCAAAATACCAGGAGCAACAGACAACACAGTGATAATTAAAATAATTTCAATAATATTTCCTGTTACGGTACCACTAGCATTTTCACCAAGGTCCAAAGATATGTTTTGAGCCATAGCGGGAGACATTAAACAAAGAAAAAATAAAATTAAACTAAGTTTTTTAAGCATGCTTGGCCTCGTTCTTTTCTTTAGATTTGCAAGAATCCTCAGCTAATGTAACATTATTACAAACTTCTTTTTTATTAAGTATTTCTGCACCTTGGGCCGTAACCAAGATAAGATATTCGACATTATCACTTTGCAATAATACAACTTTTGTTTTTATATCAAGAACTTTTGATGAAATAACCTTTAGTCTATTATTCATAATTCCAGATACATTTGCATTCAATCCATATTTTTTTGCAAAAAACGCACAAAGAAATATCAATCCTATAACAAATAAAAGACCAACCAAGCTATTTAAATATAATTCTGTTCCCATAGATTCAAACTTTTAAAATAGATTAAAAAATAATGGCTGATTTTAACACTGAAGCAGAATTAAGGCAAATCATTTATTTCATTAATTACACTTTGTGCTTTCTGTGAATGAGGAATATTATTCGCCCAAAGATTTGCTAGCCTTAGCGAACTTTCCTTATCTATTTTGCAATAATCCAGCAATCCTTCATACAGAGCATCTTCTAAATTAACTGTATTCCTATCTATTCTAAGCACATTAAAATACATACCTACGGCTTCGTCTATATCACCTTGCTCATGTAATATCAGACCTATATTAAGTAACACTTCTGGGATTTCTGGGTTTATTTCAATACCCTTTCTATAAGTTTCAACAGCTTCTAGCAGCAACCCTTGCTTATGCGCAATCGTTCCTAGATTTATTAATGCATCTATATAGTATTTATCTATTCCTAGAACTTGCTTTATAATTACCTTTGCTTCTTCCAGTTTATTCTGCCTTATTAAAATTTCTGCTTTGGATGTCATTGCTGGCAAATAATGTGGATGATTACATAAAATATCATTATATATATTCAACGATTTTTCGCTATCGCCATTTGCATCAACAACTACTGCCATCAAATCTAGCATTTTTACATGAGGATATATATCACAGGCTTGTTCTATATTTTTTAGTGCCATATCATAATTTTTGTATTCTTTATAAAGCAACGCAATCTGATAAAGAACAAATGGATTATCAGGTGAAATAATTAAAGCCTGCTCTAGATATTTCATAGCACCATCAAATTCATCTTCCAAAGATGCCAATCCTAGAAAAGCAGACCAAAAACCATTATCTAGTTCCAGAACTTTTTCATATTCTTGTTTTGCATCTATTTTATTATTTTCTGCTTGATAACAGACTGCTTTACCATAATGGGATGCTGGATCATTGGGACTTATCTGTATGGCTATGTCATAGTATTCCATTGCTTCTGAATGTTTGCCACATGCTTCTAGTGATTGAGCGAATTTTAATTTTATTTCGGTGTTTTGCGAATCGTCTGCAAGTATTTTAAAAAATATTTCAGAAGCTTGTTCATATAACTCTTTATCAAAAGCAATCAGACCTAGCATTTTTTGACATTGGATATTATCAGGCATAGCAATTAATAACTCTCTTGTAATTGCCTCTGCTTCATCA
>CAZVOQ010000264.1:0-1666 GCA_964628475.1 uncultured Oscillospiraceae bacterium
TTTTGTAATATGTTTAACTTTCATATATAAATTATATATTTTATCTTTCATATTTCACCTTTAACTTATAAGCAGTATATTCTAATTTTTGAAGCAACGAAATATTCTTTACAGATTTTATTGAAGAGAATTGATTTTTATTAAGCTTCGATTTTAGTTTAAAATCTTCTTTTTCAAGCAGAATATCTATTGGTACATCTATTACAGGATGGAATGTTTTATTTATATTTACAGCATTTTTGACAACAATTTCACTTCCCAATTCAAACGATATAGAGGGCTTAAAATCTGGCACTGCCGCTTTCAACTTTGAAATATCAAATATATGGCTTTTAATTTTTTCATTAGTTATCGTCCATTCAATATTAAATATTTTTTTTTCTAATTTTTCTGCGTCAAAATAAGCAATCAAAGGTTCTTTTTGTGCAGCTTTATATATTTTTTTTACAGCATTTTCCCATGTTATTGCTTCTGGATTAACTATATTAAAATCTTCATTTTTTGCTAAATCGTTTAACAATAATCCTTCTAAAGCAGCAGCAAAATCATCACCATGTGTAATATTAACTTTTGAATATGTAGCTTCATTCCATAAAACAAGTGGTTTATCATTGTAAATGCGCTTTAATAATAATGGTGTGGAGCTCGGAATAAACGCTGGAAAAGAATAATCATTATATGAATGGTGTGGTCTAACTATTGTAAAATAGTTTTCTTTTTCTTTATAATATTCAGTAATAATTTTTTCGCATTCAATTTTATCTGTTAAGTATTTCCATTTAGAATTTTCAAATTTTTCAGATTTTTCTGTTAGTAACTCATTATCATTACCAATAAATATCCCACAACTTGATATAAATATATACTGCTTACATCTATTAGAAAGAATATCTAAATGCTTTTTCATTTCCTCTGGAGTAAACGCAATAAAATCTATAATTACATCAAAACTAAGCTCATTTAAAGCGTCTTTTGTGTAATCAACATTATTTATATCTGATATAATATATTTTGCTATATCATTATATATCAAATTATTCCCACGATTAAGCAGATAAACATCATTATTAGCTGCGCACAACTTCTTAACAACACTACCACTAATAACACCTGTGCCACCTACTATTAATATCTTCATATACTCTCTCCTATATCATTTAATAATATTTTAATAAATTTTCTACTACCCTCTTTATTTAAAGTATCCGCACTATAAAATATTTCTTCATCGCTAAATCTTTCATCGTTTAAGTAATCCAATACTTTCACATCAGAAATATCACATTGATTTATATTATTATATAAAAATAACTTTAATATGCTTTCACTGAGAAACCCTTTAAGTTCTTTTGTAATTGGTGGGATAACTATTATTGCCTCTTTATTATTCATTTTAGCTAATTTTAACATTTGATTTAATCTATCTATATTAATTTTAAAATTATTTTTAATAATCTCATTGATTTGATTATGATCTTCAAAATTACTTATGTCAAACTCAATTTTCCATGCATCTATTCGTTGTTTTGCTAATTCTTCCATGCTTTCATTAATGCTCGGATATATATCAACTTTAGTGTCCTTAATTATTTTTATTATGTTTAAAGGATTTTGAATTAAAGGCAGTGCCTCATATATTTTATACTTTTTTTTAAAATTAATAATA
>CAZVOQ010000265.1:0-1648 GCA_964628475.1 uncultured Oscillospiraceae bacterium
TTAAATCCTCTAAATCCACTGGCTTTAATCCTACTAATGCATTTGTCATGCCTGCTGATTCAAATTGGAAAACACCGCTTGTTTCTCCTAAAGATAGCATTTCAAAAACTTTTTTATCATCAAGAGATATTTTTTCTATATCAAAATCTTTACTATGCTTTTTTATCATATCTTCACAATGCCTAATAACAGTTAAAGTTCTAAGCCCTAAAAAATCCATTTTTAATAAGCCTAGTTCTTCTATTGTAGTCATTGGAAATTGTGTTACTATTTGTCCATCGTTGCTTTGCAGCGGAACATAGTTATCGCATGGCTTGTCCGTTATAACAACACCAGCAGCGTGTGTTGATGCGTGCCTTGGCATCCCTTCAACTTTCATTGCTAAATCAACAAGCTCTTTTATTTGTGGATTTTCATTATAAGCTTGTCTTAATTCATTTGAAATTTTAAGTGCTCTTTCTATGCTTATTTTAACATTTGCTTCTCCTGGAATTAATTTTGCTACTCTATCAACAGTTGAATATGGTATATCCATAACTCTACCAATATCTCTAATGGCAGCTCTTGCTGCTAGAGTACCAAAAGTTATAATTTGAGCAACATGGTCATCACCATATTTTCTAACAACATAATCAATAACTTCCTGCCTTCTTTCATAGCAAAAATCTATATCAAAATCGGGCATACTAATTCTATCAGGATTTAAAAATCTCTCAAACAGAAGATTGTATTTTATAGGATCTATATTTGTTATGCCTGAGCAATAAGCAGTTAAACTACCTGCACCAGAACCCCTACCAGGGCCTACTGGTATATTGTGAGTTTTTGCAAAATTAATAAAATCATAAACTATTAAGTAATAATCAACAAATCCCATATTACTTATTATGCCAATTTCATATTCTAATCTATCTGTTAGTTCTTTAGTTATCTCAGCATATCTTTCTTTTAATCCATCATAGCATAATTTAACAAAAAAGTCGTAATTATCACTACCATCTGGAGTTATATATTTTGGCAGCTTTGTAACTCCAAATTCATAATCAAAATTACACTTTTCCATAATCTCTAAAGTGTTGGAGCATGAATCAGGGATATATGAAAATAAATCATACATTTCATCTGTACTTTTAACATAGAATTCTTCTGTTTCAAACTCTAATGTGTCTGTGTCAGATAAAGTTTTATTTGTTTGCACACATATTAAAGCATACTGCATTTTTGAATCTTCTTTTTTAATATAGTGGCAATCATTTGTTGCAACTAATTTAATATTTAATTCATTTGCAAGTGTGATTAATTTTGGCAACACTTTTTGCTGATCGCCAATTCCATGGTCTTGAATTTCGATATAATAATCATCACCAAATATATTTTTATACCAAAGTGCAACCTCTTTTGCTTTTTCATAATCATCAGCATTTAATAGCCTTGGTATTTCTCCTGCAAGACACGCTGAAAGACAAACTAAACCTTCACTATATTTTTCTAAAACTTCTTTATCTATCCTAGGTTTTGAATAAAACCCTTCTGTAAAGCCTATTGATACAAGCTTTGATAAATTTTTGTATCCAATTTCATTTTTACACAATAAAACAAGGTGATAGTTTCCATCAACTTTATGCACCTTTTCATTTCGCTTTCTATT
>CAZVOQ010000266.1:0-1551 GCA_964628475.1 uncultured Oscillospiraceae bacterium
TAATTGACGTAAGCGAATTTCAGCCACATAATCAGCTTGAATTTCATCAATTCCAAACCCAATCATCAAATTTGGAATAACTTCTTTGTCATCTTCTGTATTTTTAACTATTTCAACGGCTTTATCTATATCTAATAAAATAGCTTTTAAGCCTTTTAATAGATGCAAACGTGATTCCCTATTTTTTAAATCATAACTAGTACGCCTTTTAACACATTCTATTCTAAAGCTAATCCATTCTTCTATTATTCTTTTTACACCAAGCACCATCGGAGTTGAACCAATTAAAATATTAAAGTTTGCAGAGAATGTATCTTCTAATGGAGTTAATTTAAATAGTTTTTGCATTAACTTTTCTGGATCTTGCCCTCTTTTTAAATCAAATGTGATTTTCAAACCATTTAAATCGGTTTCATCTCTCATATCATTGATTTCTTTAATTTTCCCTTGCTTTACCCCATCTGCAACTTTGTCCATTATTGCCTCTATTGTTGTAGTTGGTGGAATTTCTGTAACTTCAATTATATTGTATTCTTTTATATATTCCCACTTAGAACGAATTCTAACGCTACCTTTACCATTATTGTAAACTGAATTTAAATCGCTTTGATCATGAAGAATATATCCACCGCCAGCAAAATCGGGGCCTAGCATTGTATCGGCAACATTATGCTCTTTATCTTTAATTAAAGCAATTGTTGTTCTACAAACTTCTTCTAAATTAAATGAGCATATATTTGAAGCCATACCAACTGCGATACCTAGCGTGTTATTAGTTAGAATATTAGGAAAAGTTGTTGGAAGTAGAGTTGGTTCTTTTTTAGTAGAATCATAGTTGTCAACGAAAATTACCGTTTCTTTATCTATATCTCGAAACAGCTCCTCGCAAACACTTTCTAATTTTGCTTCTGTGTATCTTGAAGCAGCATAAGCCATATCTCGGCTATATCCTTTACCAAAGTTACCTTTACTATCAACAAAAGGAACAAGTAAACTCTCATTACCCCTAGCAAGCCTTACCATCGTTTCATATATTGCTGCATCACCATGAGGGTTTAATCTCATAGTTTGTCCCACTATATTAGCCGATTTTTGCTTTGTTCCTTTTAAAAGCCCCATTTCATACATAGTAAACAATAATTTTCTATGACTAGGCTTAAAACCATCTATCTCAGGAAGTGCCCTTGAAACAATAACACTCATTGCATATGGCATATAGTTCTCTTGTAGAGTTCTTGTTATAGGCATTTGTATTATTTCGCCTGAGCTAATTATTTCAACGCTATCATCTAATGTAGGGCGTGAATTTCTTGTAGCAGCATTTTTCTTTTTTGCCATATTATAATTTTCCTTTCTTTAATTTTGAAAATTTTATTTATTATTTTATCAATATTTATAATCTATTATTTAATTTCATCACGCAGTGATAAAATTCCAGCCTTACTCTATGGCTGAAAAAGAAAACTCGGGAGAATGAAAGCTATGCTTTCATTTTTTCACCTTACTTGTTCGACGTTTTTTGTTTTTATCACGCAGTGATAAAATTTCAGC
>CAZVOQ010000267.1:0-1548 GCA_964628475.1 uncultured Oscillospiraceae bacterium
TTTAGCGAAAAATAATCCGTTATACGTTCCGCTAGCTGCATTTTTCTTAGCTTATTTAAGAGTTGGTGCAGACACTATGAACTTTACATCAGATGTTCCAGTTGAATTTGTTAGTGTAGTTCAAGCGATAGTTATCATGTTAGTTGCAGCTGAAATGTTCTTATCAAAATACAAACATAAATTAATTGTTAGCAATGCTAAAAAATTAGAAGTGGCAAAGGAGGCGGCTAAATAATGGAATTATTAGTACAAATTTTTGAAAAATTATTTACTGTTGAGTTTGGTGCAGCAATTTTAAGGGTAACAGCTCCAATATTATTCGCAGCATTAGGCGGCTTAATGGCTAGAAGAGTTGGCATATTAAATCTTGCATTAGAAGGAATTATGCTAACGAGTGCGTTAGTTGGCGTTTTAGCATCTGCTTATTTTAAAATGAAGATACTAGGCGACTTGCTGCCTGGTGATGCTTTATACGAATCAACAGTAGCTATGGCTAATGGCGTTGGTGCAACAGCAGGGTTTATCGCTGGAGCTTTATCAGGTGTTTTAATGGCTCTGTTTTTAGCATACATGGGCGTTCAATTAAAAGCTAATATATACCTAGCTGGTCTTGCAATGAATACTCTAGCAGCTGGTGGTACAGTTTTTGCTCTGTTTTTAGCTGCAGGAGAAAAAGGGGTTTCATCTTCTTTAAATTCTGCAAGTATGCCAGTTATTGATATTCCAATAATAAAAGATATTCCGATTATAGGAGATATCTTTTCAGGACAAAACTTTATGGTTTACTTTGCATTGATATGTGTATTTATTGTATACTTTATTGTTATGAAAACACCAATGGGGCTTAGAATCCGTGCAGTTGGCGAAAATGAGCATGCAGCGGAATCTGTTGGTGTAGATGTTAAAAAAGTTAAATTCCAAGCGATGGCACTTTCAGGGCTGTTCTGTGGATTTGGCGGTGTTTCTTTATCAATGGGATACGTTACTTTATTTACAGCTAATATGACAGCGGGTAAAGGTTTTATCGGTATGTCAGCTATGAACTTAGGTAATGCAACTCCAATGGGAACAACTATTGCAGCGTTTTTATTTGGTATGTTTGATGCGATGGCAAATATTCTTCAATCATTATCAATACCAAACCAAGTTGTTGTATCAATTCCATACGTTGCAACTTTAGTAGGCTTAGTTATATTCTCTATTCAAACAGATAGAAAAGTTAAACGTTTAAAACAAAAACAATCTAAATAAATAAAAAAATAAAAATCCTATTGAAAATAGGATTTTTATTTTTTAAATAATCTTTTTCTAAATCTTTTTATATATAAAACAGTGTAAATAGTTATCATTTTATCAAAAAGTAAAAAAGTGAAATCGAAAATTAAAATAAAAATTAATATGATAAAAAAACTGCTCTCATAAAATTCTTTTACTAAGGCTGCAACAGGAAAAACAAGGATTAAGATAGAATAGATTGCTAACAAAGAAAAATTTGCAAATAGTAATTTTATTATAAATTTCGACATTTTGTTATTTTTTGTTTCAATA
>CAZVOQ010000268.1:0-1212 GCA_964628475.1 uncultured Oscillospiraceae bacterium
TTCACTATATCTGATTATGTTATTGATACTTCGTTATTATCAACTTTTCAATTAAAAGATAGATTGTTATCCTATGTTGTTAATGATGAGAAAAAGATTTTAACTATTAATGTTGTTTCTTTTGGATTTAAATTTGGGATACCAAGTGATATTGATATGCTTTTTGATGTTAGATGCTTACTAAATCCTTTTTATATACAAGAACTGCGTGATTTAACAGGTAATGATGAAAAAGTGAGCGATTATGTTTTATCATTTGATGAGGCAAGAGCGTTATATAAAAATCAAAAAGACTTATTAAACACAGCGCTACCGCTTTATATAAAAGAAGGCGAAACAAATTTAACAATCGCATTTGGATGCACAGGTGGTAAGCATCGCTCTATAACTTTTGCCAATAAATTATTTAATGATTTAAAAGAAGAAGGTTATCAAGGGAGAAAATATCATAGGGATGAATTTAGGAGAAAATAATGGATAAATTAAGTTTTTCTAAAGAGGCAAGATTAGAATCTTTAGATAACTTTAAGTTTTCAAAAAATAATTGCTGTAATTTGAGTTTTTTAAAAGGGAGCACCTTTTCATTTGATGGAAACTTAATTAGCCAAGATTTAGAGAAAATTTTAAAATCAATAAGAAAACTATTAAAAAGATATAATATTCACTCAGAGATATTAACAACTAATCTTGGGTATATTTTAGAGATTTATAATTTTGATGAATTTATATCTCTTTTAAAAGATAATAAAACCTGCCCAAAATGCGCACAGCATTTTTTGATTGGTTTTTTCATTTCAAAAGCAATATTAACAAATCCAAGTAAAGGATATAGCCTTGAATTTTCTTTAAAAGAAAAGGAAAAGGCAGAATTTGTGTTGAATAAAATTTTAGAGTTTAGTTTAGAAACAAAGATATCAAAAAGAAATAAGAACTATATTGTTTACACAAAGCAAAGCGAGATTATAGAAGAAATTTTAGCATTAGTTGGAGCACAAAATGCCTGCCTTGAAATAATGTCGGGCAAAGTTATGCGTGATATTAGCAATAAAGCTAATAGAATTGCAAACTGCGATGTTGCAAATTATGAAAAAATTATTGCTGCAAATGAAAAATATACAAATGCTATAAATAAGTTAATTGAAGAAGATAAATTTATATCTCTTAGCAAAGATTTAAAGTATATAGCAGAATTAAAAATGGAAAACCCAGAAT
>CAZVOQ010000268.1:1222-1548 GCA_964628475.1 uncultured Oscillospiraceae bacterium
AACTTGGAACGATGGCAAATCCGCCTTTAAGTAAGGCATCTGTTAATAGAAGAATGCAAAAATTATTACAACTATCAAATAGTGATAAATAAATTTGCAAGTGGCATAAAAGAAAGGTATATATAACTTAAATGGAAAGAAATTTTGTGCATCTACATTTGCACACAGAATACAGTTTATTAGATGGTGCATGCCGTATAGATAGATTAATAAATCACGTAAAAGAGTTAGGACAACCAGCTGTTGCTATAACTGATCATGGTGTTATGTTTGGATGCGTTGATTTTTATAAAAAAGCAAAAAAAGAGGGAATTAAGCCTATTATA
>CAZVOQ010000269.1:0-1500 GCA_964628475.1 uncultured Oscillospiraceae bacterium
GAACATATGTTTTATCATCAGGATATTATGATGCTTACTACAAAAGAGCAAAAGTGCTGCAGCAAAAAATATCTCAAGAATTTACAGATGCTTTTAAATCTTGTGATATAATCATCACACCAATGAGCCCAACGACAGCATTTAAGATTGGCGAAAAATCAAGTGATCCTGTTGCAATGTATGCAGGAGATATTTGCACTGTAACTTTAAATATCGCAGGTCTTCCTGGGATGAACGTTCCTTGTGGATTTGATTCAAACGATATGCCAATTGGCTTTCAAATAATAGGCGATAAATTTAGCGAAAATAAAATGCTGAGTGTTGCAAAATGCTATGAAACAGCAGTTGGTGGATTTAAGGTGAAGGAGTTTTAGTTTATGATGAAGAATTATGAAATAGTTGTAGGCCTTGAAGTACACGCTGAGCTTTCAACAAATACAAAAATATTCTGTGGCTGTAAAAATGAATTCGGCTCAGAAGTTAATACAAATGTTTGCCCTGTTTGTATGGGCATGCCAGGAACACTGCCAGTTTTAAATGAGCAAGTAGTTGAATATGCTGTTAAAATGGGACATGCTCTAAACTGTTCTATAAATGGAACAACAAAACAAGATAGAAAAAACTATTTCTATCCTGATTTACCTAAATCTTATCAAATTTCTCAATTCGATATTCCATTATGTGAAAATGGGCATTTAGATGTTTTAGTTGGAGATGAAGTTAAAAGAATTGGTGTTACTAGAATTCATATAGAAGAAGATGCTGGTAAATTAATTCATGATGATGATTTTGGTGGCACTTTAGCAGATTATAACCGCTGTGGTGTTCCGCTAATCGAAATCGTTTCAGAGCCAGATATTCGCTCAGCAGATGAAGCTAAAGCTTACCTTGATACAATTCACTCAACATTAATTTACTTAGGCATTAGCGAAGCTAAAATGCAAGAGGGGAATGTTCGTTGCGATGTTAACGTTTCAGTTAGACTAAAAGGCTCAACTGAATTTGGCACAAGAGTTGAAATGAAAAACGTTAATAGCTTCTCAGCGGCTCACAGAGCTATAACTTATGAAGCAAAAAGACAAGTTGATGTTATTTCAAACGGCGGTACAATCACTCAAGAAACAAGAAAATGGGATGATATGGCTGGAAAAAATATTATTCTTCGCTCTAAAGAAGATGCGCAAGATTATAGATATTTCCCAGATCCAGACTTACTAACATTTATTGTTTCAGATGAAAAAATAAAAGAATTAAAAGATTCTCTCCCAGAGCTTCCAGCAGAAAAAATTATTAGATATATTGAAGAATACAAACTATCAAAAGCAGATGCTTCACTATTAATAACTAATAAAGATAGAGCAATGTTTTTTGAAGAATGTATAAAACTAAATAAATGTGAAGTTAAAAATATTTCAAATTGGATTTTAGGAGATATTTCAAAAATATTAAATGAGCGTAATATGATTATGACTGATTTAAAATTAACTCCTGAAAACTTAG